>NZ_JBNPXV010000014.1:0-33092 GCF_050433125.1 Roseimarinus sediminis
TGTTTCAGTTCCGTCAGGAACGTTTTCATACTGTAGCGTCGGGTTTTAACCCGATGGGTTGGGAGTTGTGTTTGGGGTTGAGTCCCGTAGGGACGTTACATGTTTGCAGATGGCCTTTTGTGGTTATCGATATAGGCCGTGCCTATGGCACTTGGCATCGGATGTAGGGTTGGTGCTGATTAGCCTATGGTTGAAACCATCGGTTACAGGATGGGCCCTGCCTGCGGCATTGGGGATTTTATTTAAAAACATCCGGAAAACAAATTCAATTGTCTTTCCGGATGTTCCTGTATTGCATATTTTGATTATTTTTTGTGGTGTAGCGAGCAATGCTGGCAGGGTCCCAATTCGCCACGTAAACGTCTGTCGACCAGTTCTTCCATGCGTTCACGAAGTACACCAACGCCAATTTGCGAAAGCACTTCATCGGCAAAGGCGAACATGATCATCAGCCTGGCTTCTTTCTCCCCAATACCGCGGGCACGCAGGTAAAATAAGGCATCTTCGTCGATACGACCTACGGTGGCGCCATGGCTGCACCGTACATCGTCGGCGTCGATTACCAGTCTTGGCTTGGTGTTCATCTCGGCTTTTTCACTAAGCAGTACATTGTTATTCTGCTGGAAGGCTTCGGTTTTCTGCGCATCTCTGAAAACATGAATCTGACCGGTAAAGGCTCCGCTCGACTGGTCGTCGAGTATGTTCTTGTACAATTGGCTGCTGGTGCAATTAGGTACCTTGTGGTCGATGGATGTAAAATTGTCGACATGCTGCGTTGCATCGGTAAACGATAGTCCATTCATGGTGGCATGGGCATGTTCTCCATTCAGTACCACTTTCAGATTGTTTCGTACAATCCCACCATTCAGGGTAATTGCATTGGTGTCGAGATTGGCACGGCTTTCGATGTTTCCAAAGAAATTGGTGATGTTAACAGCGCCATTGTGTTGGTTCTGAATGGAATAAATACCAAAGCGGGCGTCTGGCTCAATGTGGCATTCGCTGGTATTATTCAGAATGTAATAGTTGTCGTTCAGGGTGTGATCGCAGAAAACCACTTTGGCCTCGCTGTTTCTGCCCATTACAAAAAGATTACGCTGAATGGCCAGTGTGTTTTCCCTGGCATCGAGCAGGTTAATTACCTGAACGGGGGCTTCGAGCGTAACATTGTCGGGTACATAGAAAAACAAACCATCTTTGGCCAGTGCGGTATTCAGATTGGCCATGGGGTCGTTTGTTCCGGCTGCCATTTGGTTGTAGTATTTTTCGACGATCTCGGGATGCTCACGGGCAGCATGATTCAGGCTGCTGCAGATGACTCCTTCGGGAAATTCACCCATGCGCCGGTTGCGACCGTAATACCATCCGTTGATGAGCAGAATGACATGGGTGTTAAGTTGCGGAACATCACATTTGAATACCTCGTGCAGGTCGACATTTTGTTCGACATAACGGGGTACTACCGAAAAATCGTTTTGAAAAACCGGACGCAGATCTGTGTATTTGTAATCTTCATTCTTACGGGAAGGAATGCCGGCTTTTCTGAACTTCTCCATCGCAGCATCGCGGTGGCGGTTCATAAAGGCAGGACAATTCTCATCGTAAATTTCACGATTGGACGTAAAAAGCTCGACCAGTTCGTCAGTTGCTGTATATTTTATTGTTTCGATCATTGCTAATTCTCATTTACTGCCCGGAAAAAACGGGCTGCTATTGATTTGTTTGACCATGAAGGCCGGCTTATACTGCTGCTTCGTTTTTGAGCCAGTCGTATCCCTTGGCTTCGAGTTCGTAGGCCAGCTCTTTACCTGCTGATTTAACGATTCGACCATTGTACAGTACATGCACAAAGTCGGGCACAATGTATTCGAGCAGTCGTTGATAGTGGGTTACCACAATGGTTGCATTGTCGGCCGATTTGAGTTTATTTACTCCATTGGCAACTACGCGCAGTGCGTCGATGTCGAGTCCCGAATCGGTCTCGTCGAGGATGGCCAGTTTGGGTTCAAGCATGGCCATTTGAAAAATTTCGTTTCGTTTTTTCTCACCTCCCGAAAATCCTTCGTTTACCGAACGATTGGTAAGCTGTGAACTGATTTCGACAATCTTTTTCTTTTCTTCCATCAGTTTTAGAAACTGAGATGCAGTAAGCGGTTCGAGGTTTTTGTGTTTCCTGTGTTCGTTAACGGCAGTTTTCATGAAATTCACCATGCTCACACCGGGAATTTCGATGGGATACTGAAAGCTTAGGAAGATGCCGTTACGGGCACGTTCTTCGGCTGCCATGTCGAGCAGGTTCTCATTCAGATAGCTGATTTCTCCTTCGCTCACTTCGTAGTTTTCGTGACCTGCCAATACATTGGCCAGGGTACTTTTTCCCGAACCGTTGGGGCCCATTATGGCATGTATTTCACCGGGCTTTACTTCCAGATTAATTCCTTTTAATATTTCTTTGCCATCGATGGTGGCGTGCAAGTTCTTTATTGATAACATGTTCTAAAGTTGTTAATTGTTAATTGTAAATGGTGAATTATAAATTATAATCACTTTACAATCATAAGATGATACTTTCTTTTGTTGATTTTATTATTCTAACCAAAAGAGCCATTAATTCATTGCAATCGTAATGTAAATTACTGTACTCGATAGTATCAAGATACGATGTCTCTTTTAGTAAGTCCAGCCAATATAGCGTTTCATTACATTCTTTTTGGGCAATCGATAATTTGTGAATAAAATCTTGTTTGCTTTCTGCGTGTTCTGCTTCGCGGTATAAAGCACCAATTGCTGTACCCGAACGTAGCATCTGTTTGCTTAAAATGAACTCTTTCTTGGTCTCTGATAAGATTTTGTACATATTAACAATGCGAACAGCAAATGCAAAACTTTTATCTTTTAATACATTCGTTTTCATTTATCACAACTTATCATTCACCATTCACCATTCATAATTTTATCCAACACTTCCTTCGAGGCTGATGGCCAGAAGCTTTTGTGCTTCGACGGCAAATTCCATGGGGAGTTTGTTAAGCACTTCCCTGGCATAGCCGTTTACAATCATACCTACTGCATCTTCGGTGTCGATACCTCGCTGGTTACAGTAAAAAATCTGATCTTCACTTATTTTCGAGGTGGTGGCTTCGTGTTCGAGCACGGCCGATTTGTTGGCACATTCGATGTAGGGGAAGGTATGGGCTCCACTACGGTCGCTCAGGAGCAGCGAATCGCATTGTGAAAAGTTACGGGCGTTGTCGGCGCGCTTTGAAACTTTTACCAAACCGCGATAGGAGTTGTTGCTCCTTCCTGCTGAGATTCCTTTTGAAACGATCAGGCTGCGGGTGTTTTTACCAATATGAATCATTTTGGTTCCCGTGTCGGCCTGCTGATGATGGTTGGTGAGTGCTACTGAATAAAATTCTCCCTTTGAGTTGTCGCCCAATAGTACACAGCTTGGATATTTCCAGGTAATGGCCGATCCGGTTTCAACCTGGGTCCACGAAATCTTTGAGAAATCGCCACGGCAAATTCCTCGCTTGGTTACAAAATTGTAGATTCCGCCTTTTCCATTCTTGTCACCTGGATACCAGTTCTGCACCGTAGAATATTTTACCTCGGCGCGTTCCATGGCAATGATTTCGACCACGGCAGCGTGCAGTTGATTTTCATCACGCTGGGGTGCTGTACATCCTTCGAGATAGGAAACGTAGCTGTCGTCGTCGGCTACAATGAGTGTGCGTTCAAACTGACCTGTGTTGGCTGCGTTAATTCGGAAATAGGTAGACAGCTCCATCGGACACCTTACTCCTTTAGGAATGTAGCAGAAAGACCCATCGCTGAATACAGCCGAATTAAGGGCTGCAAAATAATTGTCGCCCGGAGGTACTGCATTTCCGAGATACTTTTGTACCAGATCGGGAAATTCTTTTACTGCCTCGCTGAACGAACAAAAGATAATGCCTTTTTCAGCCAGCACTTCTTTAAAAGTTGTTTTTACCGATACGCTGTCCATCACTGCATCGACGGCAACCCCTGCCAGATGTTTTTGTTCTTCGAGCGGAATGCCCAGTTTGTTAAAGGTTTCGAGTAACTCGGGATCTACTTCGTCGAGACTATTGAGCGTTGGTTTTTTACGCGGTGCAGCATAATAGCTGATCGACTGATAGTCAATTGGCGGGACTTTCAGATAGGCCCAGTCGGGCTCTTTCATTGTAAGCCAGTTGCGGTAGGCTTTCAGCCTGAATTCCAGCAACCATTCGGGCTCTTCTTTCTTAGCCGAAATGATGCGTACAACGTCTTCGCTAAGGCCTTTTTCAATGATATCTGTTTCAATATCAGTAATGAAACCGAATTTGTAATCTTCGTTCGTTACCTTCTCTAATATTTTATCTTGTTCTGTCATAAAAGCATTGTTTACGTCTGATGTTCTATTCTAACAACGTTTTAACCAGACTGTTTAAAAATTGTTGCAAAGATAATAAACTAGTCCTATTTTTGGCCCGACAAAGCGAATTACGTACTATAATATCTGATATAAAATGGCTGATAACGAAAGGAAAGTAACACCTGTTTCGGAACTAGGGGAGTTTGGACTGATTGACCGAATGACTGCTAATGTTAAGCTTAAGAATGCAAGCAGTGAGAAGGGAATCGGCGACGATGCAGCCATATTAAATTATGGTGAAAAAAGAGTAGTGGTAAGCACCGACCTGCTTACCGAAGGTGTTCATTTCAATTTGATTTATGTTCCCTTGAAGCATTTGGGTTACAAGGCAGTGGTAGTGAATCTGAGTGATCTGGCGGCCATGAATGCCATTCCACAGCAAATAACGGTATCGCTGGCCATTTCTTCCAAGTTTTCGGTTGAAGCCATCGAAGAATTGTATGCCGGTATTCATCTTGCCTGCGAACGTTACGGCGTTGATTTAATAGGAGGTGACACGACTTCGTCACTAACAGGCCTGGTTATTAGTATTACAGCGCTTGGTGCTGCCAATGAGGAAGAACTGGTTTATCGTAACGGTGCTAAAAATACTGATTTGATTTGTGTTACAGGAGATTTGGGAGGAGCCTACATGGGGCTTCATTTGCTTGAACGCGAAAATCAGGTATTTAAGGATAATCCTGCCATTCAGCCTCAACTCGATGGCTACAATTATATTTTAGGGCGCCAGTTAAAACCGGAAGCCCGAACCGACATGCACAAGGTGTTTGCTGATTTAAAAATAAAGCCCAGCGCCATGATGGATATATCTGACGGTTTGTCGTCGGAAATAATGCATTTGGCAAAAGCCTCGGGCACGGGTGCCAAAATATTTGAGGAGCGCATCCCGCTTGATGCCGAAACCAAACGAATGGCTGAAGAGTTAAACATGAACCCCCTGGTGGCTGCACTAAACGGAGGTGAAGATTATGAACTGTTGTTTACCATCCCGCTTAGCGAGCACGACAAAATCAGAAATCACCCCGATATTACAGTGATTGGCCATATGACTCCCGCTGACGAAGGCACCCGCTTGGTTACCAACGGCGGTTCGGAAATTGAACTGACTGCTCAGGGGTGGAATCCGCTAAAGGGGAAAGATGAGCAATAAAATATTACAGAGCGAATAAAACAGCTGAAAAAAAAACACCGGTTGAGCGCCGGTGTTTTTTATATCAATAAACTTGGTATTGATCACAATATCAGTCTTGTGGACCTTTAACAATGCCTCTTTCCGAATTTTTTACAAAAAGTATGATCTCGTCGCGTTCGACCGACATATCCAATTCGGCTTCGATGGCTTTAAGTGCCTGGGTGTTGTTCAGTCCTTTCAGATAGATGTATCGGTAGGCATTTTGTATCTCATTGATTTGGGCAACAGTATAACCACGACGGCGCAGGCCAACCGAATTAACACCTGCATATGAGAGCGGCTCGTTGGCTACCAGTATGAAAGGCGGGATGTCTTTTCGAACCAGGCTTCCACCGGCTATAAATGAATGCTTTCCAATACGGCAAAATTGATGAACCGCAGTGTAGGGGCTCACAATGGCCCAGTCTTCGACGACTACCTCACCTGCCAGTCCGGCATAACTGCCAAGAATGACCCGATCGTGGATCAGACAGTCGTGGGCAACATGGGAATAGGATTGCAGTAAGCAGTCCTTTCCAACTACCGTTTTGCCTTTGGCGGCTGTTCCGCGGTTTACTGTAACATACTCTCTGATGGTCGTATTGTCGCCAATTTCGACCGTTGTTTCTTCTCCTTTGAACTTCAAATCCTGCGGAATGCCCGCTATGACTGCTCCGGGGAAAATTTTGCAATTTTTGCCAATGCGCGCTCCATCCATGATGACAGCATTGGGCCCTATCCAGGTGTCGTCGCCTATTTCCACATCCTCATGGATGGTGACAAAGGCTTCAATGCTTACATTGTTACCGATTCTGGCTTTAGGGTGTACATTTGATAGTTGGTGAATCATTACGCAATAAAGTTGTGTTTTTATTTCGGCTATTTGTTTTCGATGATCTGGGCCATGAATTCTCCTTCGGAAGCCAACTGGTTGCCAACAAAGATATATCCTTTCATGGTCGCAATTCCTCTTCGGATAGGTGAAACCATTTCGACTTTTATAATAAGTGTGTCGCCCGGAATTATTTTTTTTCTGAATTTAATGCCATCAATTTTCATAAAATAGGTTGAATAACTTTTATTCGGATCCATTTGGTTCAGAACAAAAAGCCCGCCAACCTGTGCCATGGCTTCAATCTGCAGTACACCGGGGAAAACAGGTTCTTCGGGGAAGTGGCCTGTGAAGATGGGTTCGTTGGTGGTGATGTTCTTCACCCCTACAATGTGTTTTTCCCTGATCTCAATCACCTTGTCGACCATCAGGAAAGGGTAGCGGTGTGGAAGTAATTCCTTAATTTTAACGATGTCGAGTAAGGGTTCCTGATCGGGATTATAGATTGGAGGTGCTGTTTTAGAAAATTGTTTGTTCATTTCTTTCTGCAACAGGCGGGCAAACTGTGTATTGGCGCTGTGCCCCGGGCGGGTGGCAATAATTTTTCCTTTGATGGGATGCCCCAGTAACGACAGGTCGCCTACTACATCGAGCAGTTTATGACGCGCCGGTTCATTGGTAAAATGAAGTTGCAGATTATTGAGTATTCCCTTGTTGCCATTCAGTTGGATGTGCTCGTGGTGGAAGAGGTCGGCAATGCGGTCGAGCTCTTTTTGGTTCACATCGCGGTCCATGATTACAATGGCATTATCCAGGTCGCCACCTTTAACAAGGTTGTTATTTAACAAGAATTCAAGTTCATGAAGAAAGACAAAGGTACGACAGGGTGCAATCTCTGTTTTGAATTGGTCGAGGCTTTCCAGCCGTGCATATTGATTGTCGAGAACGGGTGAATTGAACGAAATCATCACATCAACACTGAACTGATCGTCGGGAAGCGCAAGCAGCTCGGCACCAGTCTCGTGGTCTTTGAATACGATCTTTTCCCTGATCTCAAAATAAATTCGTTCGGCGTCCTGTTCCTTGAGGTTGTCTTCACCAATCCCTTCGTAAATCAGTTTTGAACTGCCGTCGAGGATGGGAGCTTCAGGAGCATCGATTTCGATCAGCAGGTTGTCGATTCCAAGGGCGGTGATGGCAGCCATGGTGTGTTCGATGGTTCCAACCCGGGCACCTTCTTTTTCAAGAACAGTTCCACGTGAGGTGTCAATCACGTTTCTGACATCAGCTTCTATTTCAGGTTGATTTTCCAGATCGATGCGTTTGAAAACAATTCCGGCATTGGCAGGTGCGGGCTTCATTGTCATATTTACCGGAATTCCGGTGTGTAAGCCCTTGCCGCTTAAATGTACCTCATTTAAAATGGTCTTTTGCTTCATTACCATAATATTATCGTGTTTTACAGCTATTTATTGTTCTGATTTCTTTTTTAAACGATTTACGTCCATCGATAACTCAGGGAGATTTCTGAACACGGCATATACTCTGCGAAAACGTGAAGCATCCATGCCCCATTCTCCCATCATGATTTTTCCGTCGGGGATGTTGTTCGATGCACCTGTTTTTCCACCCAGTGTTACCTTATTGCCAATTTTGATGTGACCGGCAACGCCTGCCTGGCCGCCAAATACACAATTGCTTCCAATGGTGGCCGAACCTGAAACGCCCACATGGGCAGCCATCACAGTGTTTTCTCCCACATCGACATTGTGTGCGATTTGTACAAGGTTGTCAATTTTAACCCCCTTGCGCAGTCTGGTCGAACCCATTGTGGCACAGTCGATGGTGGTGTTGGCTCCGATTTCTACATTGTCCTCGAGAACAACATTGCCAATCTGATGCAGTTTTTTATAGCTTCCGTCATCCTGCGGAGCAAAGCCGAAGCCATCGCTTCCGATTACAGCCCCTGAGTGGATGATGCAATTTTTGCCGATGTTGCATTCAGGATACACTTTGGCACCTGCGTATAAAATGGTATTGTCGGCAATGGTAACACCGCGTCCAATCCAGCATTGTGGGTAAATCTGTACATTGTTTCCAATCACTGCCCCTTCATCGATGTAGCTAAAGGCCCCTACGTAACAGTCCGATCCGATGGTGGCTGTTGATGAGATGAATGAAGGGGCCTCAATGCCTTTTTTTACTGGTAGCGAGTCGACATAAAATTCCATTAGCCGGGCCAGCGCATCGTAGGCATTCTCTACTTTTATAAGTGTTGGCTTTATTTCTTTTTCAGGCGTAAACGAGCGGTTGACCAAAACTACCGAGGCCTGGGTACTGTAGATGTATTCGTTGTATTTCGGGTTGTATAAAAAGGAAATTGTGCCAGGTTGGCCATTTTCAATTTTCGAAACATTATTAATTTCAATATCCTGATCACCAATTAGCTCACCACCGAGAAATGAAGCGATCTGTCGTGCTGTGAATTTCATGTGCTTTAAATTTAACCGCGAAATAAACAAAAAAATTAATTATAATCCAATTCTTTGGGATAGCAGAGGAAATACTTCTTTACGCTTTTCGACAAAGCACCCAGGGCAATGTCGGATGCTTTCTCGAGGGTGACGGTCTTTCCGTTTTTAAGTAAAACCATGATGTCGTCAACGTCGAGTTCGTATAATTTATTGGTAATGTGATCCGAAAAAACGTAAAAATGCGCATCATCCATGTCGAGCTTAAAATGTTGGACTGCTTTCGATCTCAGTTCATCGATGCGCCGGGCAGGGAAGGGTTTGGAGGCCAGTGCAATTTTAAATAATTTACGATTGACGATTGCTTTCGACAGATACGACAGAACAGGATCGGGGTGCCTGCGCCATACTTTTATTGATGCCATGATGTCGGTATCGTCAAGATCGATAAAATGATTCAGTAGTTCAGCTTTCAATTCAGGATTACTTAAGGCCCCGGGCGCGCTTTGATGATGAAGAAACCAGCTGAGGGCCGGTGTGGCAAAAATTTCATTTCCACTGAGGGCCTGTTGTTTGGCTCTTTTTAATACATTAATGAGCAGTTGCTCAGCAACAATAACTGTTTTATGCAGGTAAACCTGCCAATACATCAGCCGGCGGGCCAATAAAAATTTTTCAACCGAATAGATTCCCTTTTTTTCTACCACCAACTGATCATTTCGAACATTCAACATTTTAATAATGCGGTCCGACCCGATGGTGCCTTCAACTACTCCGCTGAAAAAACTGTCGCGACGAAGGTAGTCGAGACGGTCCATGTCGAGCTGGCTTGCAACCAGCTGATGCAGGAACTTTTTGTGGTACTGGTTGCGAAAAATAGCAATGGCCATATCAAGTTGATGGTTCATTTCCATGTTGAGTTGCTCCATCAGCATTAACGAAAGCTGCTCGTGCGTAACGCCTGTAACGAGTGTGTACTCCAGTGCGTGTGAAAAAGGACCGTGGCCGATGTCGTGAAGTAAAATGGCGATCATTACGGCTTCGGCTTCCTCGGGGCTGATTTCAATGTTTTTGATTCTCAGGGTGTCGATGGCCGACCGCATCAGGTGCAGGGCGCCCAGTGCATGTTCAAAGCGGGTGTGGTTGGCGCCGGGATACACCAGGTACGATAGTCCCAGTTGCTTTATGCGCCGTAAACGTTGGAAATACGGATGTTCTATCAGATCGAAAACAACGTCCGACTGGAGGTTGATAAATCCAAAAACAGGATCGTTTAGTATCTTTCTTTTATTGGTTGAAAAGTCCGACATGGCTCAATCATTGAGGTTGCAAAAGCCAACGTAAAAATGGCTGCTCAAAAGTATAACACAATTCCGTGAAAACGATGCAAATTGCTTAACATTTAACCCTTTGTTTCTTATATTTTACCAATGATTCATTATTCCCTGATATTTAACGTGCTGATTTTGTTGGAATCATTATTATTTGTATTTTTGGGCCGATTCTGTAAGTAAAATTATAGGGGACTGGTAGTCCCCTATTTTATTAACCTTGCATCATGATAAAAAAAGAAGAGATTGAAGCGCTGGTACAGCAGGAATTGTCCGATGAATATTTTATCGTCGACATTAAAGTAAGCAAAAACAATGCAATTGAATTGCTTATCGATGGAGACCAGGGTGTAACAATTCAAAAGTGTGTTGAGGTAAGCAGAAGTATTGAGCAACAGCTCGACCGGGATCAGGAAGATTTTGAACTCAGTGTTTCATCGGCCGGTTTGGGAAAACCTTTCAAGGTTTACCGGCAGTACGTGAAAAACATCGGGCAAAATGTGGAAGTTGTTCTCGATGGTGAAAAACCAATGACCGGAATCATTCAAAAGGTCGATGAAGAAGGTTTTGACCTCGAAATAAGAACACTTGAAAAACCTGAAGGTAAAAAGAAAAAAGTGGAAGTGATAAAAATCCAACGTATCCTGTTTGAGTCAAAGCCCAAAGTGAAAAACATTATATCGTTCAAATAATAAAAAAAGAAGAAAATGGACAACGTTAGTCTGATTGATACGTTTGCCGAATTTAAGGACTTAAAGAACATCGACAGAGCCACTATGATGAGTGTGCTCGAAGATGTATTTCGTAATGTACTTCAGAAAAAGTACGGGAGCGATGAGAATTTCGATATCATTATCAATATCGATAAGGGAGACTTTGAAATCTGGCATTATCGGGACGTTGTTGCCGATGACGAATTTACCGATCCCAATAAGGAGATTCCGCTTTCGGAGGCTAAAAAAATCGACGACGATTATGAAATCGGCGAAGAAGTAAGCGACGAAGTGAAATTAATTGACTTCGGCCGCAGAGCGATTCTGAACCTGCGTCAGAATCTTGCAAGCCGTATTCTTGAACTCGAAAAAGACAGCATCTACATTAAATACAAGGACAAAGTTGGAGAAATTGTTACCGGCGAAGTTTATCAGATATGGAAGAAGGAAATTCTGGTACTCGACGACGAAGGCAATGAACTGATTCTGCCCAAAACAGAACAAATCCCTACCGACTATTTCCGGAAGGGTGACAATGTGCGTGCAGTAGTTTATAAAGTTGAATTGAAGAACAACAATCCGTTGATCATCCTGTCGCGTACGCAACCTGCTTTCCTCGAACGTTTGTTCGAACTTGAAGTTCCTGAGATTTTTGACGGTCTGATCACCATCAAAAAAATTGTCAGGGTGCCGGGGCAACGCGCTAAAATTGCCGTTGAATCGTACGATGAACGTATCGACCCGGTTGGTGCCTGTGTCGGAATGAAGGGATCGAGAATACATGGAATTGTGAGGGAATTACGCAACGAGAACATCGATGTGATTAACTTCACTTCCAACCTGAATTTGTTTATTCAGCGTGCCCTCAATCCGGCGAAAATTACAAGCATTAAAATCAACGAAGAAAACAAAACAGCCGAAGTGTACCTCAAACCTGAAGAGGTTTCACTGGCTATTGGTAAAGGTGGTTTAAATATCAAGTTGGCCAGTCAGCTTACCGGTTACGAAATTGACGTCTACCGCGAAACAGAAGTTGACGATGAAGATGTCAATCTCGACGAATTCACCGATGAAATTGAAGATTGGGTGATCGATGAGCTGAAGGCCATAGGATGCGATACAGCAAAAAATGTTTTGAGCCTGTCGCGTAAAGACCTTATTCAGCGTACCGACTTGGAAGAAGAAACCATCGACGATGTATTAAGAATTCTGAAATCTGAATTTGAAAAATAACAAACAGATTTCTCAAAAGAATAAAAATTTCGAAAGGTTAAATATGGTATCTGGCAAAGGAACAAAACGACTCGGTAAAGTTGCAAGAGAGTTCAACGTAGGAATTTCTACAATCGTTGAATTTCTTCATAAAAAGGGTCATCAGGTCGATTCGAATCCAAATGCAAAGATCAACGACGAAGCCTATGGACTCCTGCAAAAGGAGTACAGCAGCGACATCTCGTTGAAGAAGGAATCGGAAAAGCTTAATCTCCGTGCTCACCGTCATCAGAAAAATGAAACACTTAGCATCGATGATATCGATGAAAAGGAAACTGAGGATGAAGTGACCGATGAGGAGAAAGAAGATGATCATGTACTGCGGATTACCGATCACAGTGCAAAAAAGAGTGCTCAGGCTCCTGCCCGCGAGAAAAAGGCAGTTGAAGAGATCAAGACAGAAACACCCAAACAGCAAGTAAAAATTCTGGGTAAAATGGATCTTGAGAAAAAGCCGGTGCCTAAAAAAGAGGAAAAACCTGCAGAGGAGGTTCCCGCACAAGAAGTTCCTGTTGAAGATACAAGCAAGTCAGTTGCCAGGGAAACAAGTGTTGAGAAAAAAGAGAGCCACGAAGTTGTCAAAAAGGAAGAACATGCGGCCAAAAGCGAGAAAGCATCCGAAGCTGAAACACCTGTAGCAAAAGAAGAAAAGGCCGAAGCAAAATCAGAAAGCGAAGAAGCCAAAGCCCCTGAGAAACAAGTAGAACGGGCCGATAAAAAGCCCGGGGAGGAAGCTGCCGGTGAAAAGCTGAAAAAGGCTCATCCAAAAGTAAAAACACCCGAAGAAAAAGCCGCTCCCGCTAAAGAAAGTAACGACATTGAAACCAAAATACCGAAGGTAGAAAATGATGTTAAAGTAGTCGGGCATCTCGATCTCAAATCGATTAATCAGCTTACGCGTCCACCCAAAAAGAGTAAAAAACAAAGGGAAGAAGAACGCAAGGCACGTTTGGTTAAGAAGAAGCCCGAAGAGAAAGCAGGCGAAAAGCCCGCCGATGCCAATAACCAGTCGGCCGATGCCAAGCGCCGTAAGCGCAAACGAATTAAAAAAGAACGCGTTGATCCGGCCGCCGGTGGAACGGCTGCAACTTCTCAAAATAAAGACAGTGCAGGCAAACGTCCAACGCTGAACCGAAAACGTAAGCGTCCGGTTCGTCAGGAAGTTTCAGAAGTAGATGTTCAAAAACAGGTGAAGGATACCCTGGCTCGTTTAACCAATAAGTCGAAATCGAAAGGCGCCAAGTACCGTCGTGAAAAGCGTGCAGCCTACACCGAGAAGAAGGCCAGCGATATGGCCAAAGCCGAAGAAGGACAAATGGTTCTTAAGGTAACTGAGTTCGTTTCGGTGAATGAATTGGCCAACATGATGGATGTAAATGTCAACCAGGTCATCTCAAGTTGTATGAGTCTTGGATTGTTCGTTTCGATTAATCAACGCCTCGATGCAGAAACCCTCTCGCTGGTAGCAGAAGAGTTTGGATACAAGGTCGAATTTATCAGTGCCGAAGTAATGGATGCCATCGACGACGAAGCTGACTCCGAAGAAAATTTGAAATCCCGTCCACCAATTGTTACCGTAATGGGGCACGTTGACCACGGTAAAACATCCCTTCTCGACTACATCCGTAAGGCCAACGTAATTGCCGGCGAGGCAGGTGGTATTACCCAGCACATTGGAGCTTATAACGTAGAACTTGAAGACGGCCGCCAAATCACCTTCCTTGATACACCAGGTCACGAGGCCTTTACTGCCATGCGTGCCAGGGGTGCCCAGGTAACCGATATTGCCATCATTATTGTGGCAGCCGATGATAACGTGATGCCGCAAACCATCGAGGCCATTAATCATGCCTCGGCCGCAGGCGTCCCAATCATCTTTGCAATTAATAAAATTGACAAACCGGGTGCCAATCCCGACGCCATCAAGGAAAAGCTGGCCAATATGAATTATTTGGTTGAAGCCTGGGGTGGTAAATACCAGTCGCAGGATATTTCAGCTAAAAACGGTATTGGTATCGAAGAATTACTCGAGAAAGTATTGCTTGAAGCTGAAATGCTCGAACTGAAGGCGAATCCGGACAGGAATGCCACTGGTTCGATTATTGAATCATCGCTCGACCGTGGTCGTGGCTATGTGGCTACTGTGCTGGTACAAAACGGAACCCTGAAAGAAGGAGATATCATTTTAGCAGGTCAGTACATGGGACACGTTAAGGCCATGTTCAACGAGCGGAATAAAAAGATCAGCCAGGCCGGACCTGCTGAGCCGGCGCTGATACTTGGCTTGAATGGTGCCCCGCAGGCTGGTGATAAGTTCAATGTAATGGATACCGAACGCGATGCCCGGCAAATTGCCAATAAGCGGGAGCAACTCCAGCGCGAACAGGGTATGCGTACCCAAAAGCACATTACGCTTGACGAAATTGGTCGTCGTATCGCCATTGGAAACTTCCAGGAACTGAATGTCATTGTGAAAGGTGATGTGGACGGTTCAATCGAAGCCTTGTCCGACTCGCTGATTAAGCTTTCTACCGACGAAATTCAGGTGAATGTGAAACACAAAGCGGTAGGTCAGATTTCAGAATCGGATGTAATGCTTGCCTCGGCTTCCGACGCAATTATTATTGGTTTCCAGGTGCGTCCTTCGCTGGCCGCCCGTAAGCTGGCCGAACAGGAGCAGATCGATGTCAGACTCTATTCGATTATTTACGATGCAATCGAAGAAATCAGGGCTGCCATGGAAGGCATGCTTTCGCCCGAAATCAGGGAAGAAATTGTGGGTACAGCCGAAGTTCAGGAAGTATACAAAATCACCAAGGTGGGAACCATTGCCGGTTGTATTGTTCGTGATGGAAAAATCATCCGTAACAACAAAGTTCGTGTTATCCGCGACGGTATAGTAATTTACACCGGCGATCTGGGCTCTCTTAAACGTTTTAAAGAGGATGTGAAGGAAGTCAAGAATGGTTATGAATGTGGAATGAACGTTGGCAATTACAACGATATTAAGGTGGGCGATACCATCGAATCGTTTACAACCGTTGAGGTAGCCAAAAAATTGTAAGTTCAAAAACTAATAATAAAGAAGAGCCCGCATCATGCGGGCTCTTCTTCATTGTAGTTATTTGAAAAGGAAACAGCCGCTTCTGTTTTGGCCGGTTTCTTCTAAGCATCAATTCTTTAATCGAGTTTCCATACAAGTACTCCGGCTGTTGGGATTACGCGCTGACCAACCAGGATCTCAGCATCTGAGGGAAGTTTCATGGTGTAGTCGCTATCGGCATAATTCATGGCAATACCGAAACCATCGCGGTATTCAACAATCACTCCCGGCGGGTAGTTTTCAACAGCGATGTTGAGACGCTTATAAACTTTTTTTAGTACAGCCAATTCGAGATCTCCCTTATTGCTGTCGGCTCCCACATAACAAACACTGCCTTTTTTTAGCTGATGAAAACTCACTGCAGTTTTTCCGGCATAGAAGTCTCCGCTGTAGCTTGCCCAGCTTTCGGTTTCCTTACCGGGATTCAGCAGGTCGCCCCAGCTGGTCCATGCAAAGCGTTCATCACCCATAATCACTGTATCCGAAGCATAAGGCCGCAGCAGGTCGTAGCTTTCAATCTCACCACCAATGAGTTGATAAATGGGTTCGGCATGACGGGCTTCCCACAGATGCCCGAGTTCATTCTGATGTCCTGTACGGCACGACATGACCAGATTGCCTCCATTTTCAACATAAGTACTTAATTTTTCGATCAGTTCGAGGCTCATTTGCTGATAGGCCGGAACAATGATTACCGGATAAGCTGTAAAATCCATGGTGTCGCGAATAAAATCGACCGGTGCGCCAAACGATTTTAAAGCCTTGTAGTATTTTAATACATGTTGCTCGGTATCCCAAAGGGTGGTTTGCTTGTTCTGATTCATGGCAACCGTATTGTCGGGATCGTATAGAATGGCGCTGGTTTTTGTTTCATAGCTTTCGGGAATCGTTCCCAACGATGCATGTTCACGCAAGTGATTGATCTCATTCATAAACTGCTGAAACTCCAGTCCGCCGGGAGTAGGGCTCACACCATCGGGGCCAACAATTCCATAGTGATACTGCTCGTAGCCATAAACGGGGGCTCTGAAGCGGTAGGTACAGGTGAGCTGACTTCCTCCGGCAAACACATGCCATAGCCACAAACGAACGGCACCTGGAAGTGGCTGTGAATTAATGGAGCCCCAGTTAACCTGACCCGGCTGTAATTCCATAACACCATAAATTGGTGTCAGCGGTCTGAAATAGTCGTTGGCCATGGCAATTCGCGAATATTCTCCCACGCGATAGCCTTTACGGCCAATACCGGTATGTTCGCCATAAACCATGTAGCGGGTGTAGGTGATAAAGTCGAGTTCCTTGCTGGCACCTGCATAACGGGCATCGTAATAGGGAATGTAATTGGTGGTGATCCATTGGTTACGATGGACGTATTTGCGGATGGCTGCGGCCTGCTCGTCGAGAAATGATGCGGTTTCGTGATCGCAAAAGCGGCTGTGGTCGAGACGTTGATACAGGTTCATTCCCCATTGGCTGCGTTTGGGAATGTTGATCTCGGTGAAGTCGCTGTAGGTGCCACTCCAGAAATTAGTACCCCAGGCTTTGTTCAGTGCATCGATGCTGTGGTATTTTTCTTTGAGCCATTCACGAAAGCGTTTTTGAGCATCGGCACTAAAATCAACGTTGGTAGCAGGCTCATTATCGAGTTGCCAGCCAATAATACGTTCATCGTTTCCATAGTGTTGGGCCAATTCAACAATCATTTTCATGGAGTAACGGCGGTATACCTCGCTTGAAAAGGAAGCATGCTGTCGCGAACCATGGTCCATGCGTGTTCCGTCTTCATGCATTTTTAAAATTTCAGGGTATTTGCGAACCAGCCAAACAGGCGGTGTGGCAGTTGAAGTACACATGATTACTTTTAGCTGGTGTTTGTCAGCCAAGGCAACAGCTCTGTCCAGCCAGTCAAAATCGTAAACTCCTTCCTCGGGTTCGAGTTGCGCCCAGGCAAACTCAGCAAAATGAGTAAACTCAAAACCCATTTCGGCCATTTTTTTCAGGTCACGGTCCCAGTGTGCCTCATCCCAATGTTCGGGATAATAGTAGGCACCAACAGTGGTCAGGTCTTCGGGCGGAAAGAAATTACTGCGCTGAGCCAGGGCCTGTGTGGCCATGAATACCAGTAAGATAAATACTACGCTTCGCATTGTGTTTTTCGATTTAAGTTAATGTTGGCAATACAGCGATTAAGATACATAAATTCGCTGAACATTGGCAGGCAGTTCAGGCGAGTAGGTTTAGACCATAAAGAAAAGGAGTGACTGTAATGCCAGCCACTCCTTAAATTACTAAACTGCGAACTTTGTCTTAATAGCCGGGGTTTTGCATTGCTTTTAATTGTTCATCGCTAAGGTTTGTACCATCATCGTTCAATAAACCATCGATAAACGATTGAGGAATTGGGCGAAGATGATGGTGTTCACTTACATTGGTCGCTGCTTCGGGGTTAAATGCTTTGGCTCTGCTTACAAGGGTCTGAGTACGCGAAAGGTCTTCCCAGCGTAAAAATTCGCCGTACAATTCCCGCGAGCGTTCATTCAGTATAAAATGAAGCATGCGTTGGTAATCGCCACTCACTCCAAGTTGAGTCAGAATTTTTTCATCCACTTCGGGCAGGTTGGTATAGGTACTGATCTCGAGTTCCGAAGGGGCTGTAGTCTCAGCAATGTTCAGCGATTCGTAATAGGAATTCCGACTGCTGTAACCCGATGCCGGATCGCTGGCATTGGCTGCTGCCTGACAACCATCCTGATAAAAGGAGCGATCTTCGCCATTGGCCCATTCACCGCGCTTACGAAGTAGGTTGACCACCTCGATGGCATCCTGGTATTTTCCCTGGCGTACCAGTGCTTCAGCCTTTATAAGATACGTTTCGCCTGTACGGGCCAGTACGCCGTCGCGCGAGCTCTCGGTACTTTTAGGTGTGATTGTTCCATCTTCATACTTCGACAGGGGGATATAACGGTTGTTACCCCAGGTTTGACCAACCCAGTTGCCATTTTTGTCATAATTGATAAAAGCATGAGGTACCACTTTGCCATTGCCTCTGGTGTCGGTGTATTTGAATGACGAAGGACCAAAATCTGCCACATCGAAGCGTGTGTCGCTTTGATCGTTTACCAGATAAATGATGCACAGATCACCATTTTCAATTCCGTATTCATTGTCGGCGGTGGTTTTGTTCACATTGTACATGGTTTTGAATGATTTCCAGAAGCGGGAATCGTTTTCAATATCAAAAACATTAAAAGCATATTCGCTGGTACGCAGCCGTTGAAAATCGAGACTTACAGCGCCCATACGGGTCATGTATCCCATGTTGGAATATTGGGCAGGGAAATAACAATAGGTACGGTTTCCAAAGCGGCCGTTGGCACCTCCGGTGGCATTCTGATTGAATTGTGCTGACATCAGGATCTCAGGAATCATTTCTGTGGCACAGTCAATTCCGTTCCACTCGGCAAAAACAGCCTGGTAAGTTGGCGCAAGCGGGCGTTTTCCGCTTACATAGTCGGCAAGTGTAATGATGTCTTGCAGATCAGCATCTTTATAGGATTCGTTCCAGCTGTCGTTTCTTTCAGAGCATCTGAACAATTTGGCCTTTGCAAGAAAATGGGCAGCAGCAGGTTTCGTCCAGGTTCCGTTGCCGCGCCATTCATCCTCAGGCAGTAGCTGGTAAGCCTTTTCGAAATCGGCAATTACGCTGGCCATGCATTCTTCGGCCGTCGAGCGGGTGAAGTTTCTTACCACCCCCTCGGCGGGTTCAAGCTGTAACACAACTCCACCATATTGCGAAACCAGGCGCAGATAATTGTAGCCTCGCAAATAGTAAGCTTCGCCAAGACATTTGTTCCTGAGGTCTTCACTCTCAAAGAAATCCTGATTCTTAATGATGATGTTTGCCGAGTTGATGCCATAATACATCTGGTTCCACAGGTGATCGGGTGAGGGGAAATTTTTATTGGCCGAGTTGGTCACATAGGGAGCCAAACGTGAATCGTAGTTGTTCCACATTTCGCTGGTGAAATCGGTTCCCATCGAAAACTCATCGGTTCCGTAGTTGGTAAAACCATAAGCCCATTCGTAGGCAAAGTGGTAACGAATGTTGGCATACAAAGCAACCGACAGGTTGTTAAGTCCTTCTTCGGTTTTAAAATGATCGGTACTGTAGGCAGTGGTTTGTTCTTCGGTAAGAAATTCGTCGCCACATGAGCTGATGCCTGCTATAGCCACAAGAGCAAGCATACTGTATATTATTTTCTTTATCTTATTCATTGTTTCTTAATTTTTATTTTAATGACAAGCTGTTAATTTCTGATTTTAAGCTACAGAGATAATTATCCATGTATTTTCTTCTAAAAACCAATGTTAACTCCAAAAACAAAACCACGGTTAAAGGTTGATCCGCCTAAATCGAGGTCGAGCCAGTCGACCGTTGAGTAAAGGCTGCCCATGTTTTTTGCCTGTACATAAATTTTCAGGTTGTCGATGTGATAGCGGCTGGTAAAATTCCGGGGAACATTGTATCCCAGCGAAATATTCCGTAGTTTCAGAAACGATGCTTCCCTGTAACCTAAAAGACTTGAATAGGCGTCGCCACCTGCTTCGTTGTAAATTGGCTTCTGCCATTCGGCATCGGTGTTTTCTGTAGTCCAGTAATCGATCGAACGTTGGTTGTAACGTCCCAGCTGGCCTTCACCCCCTGTGTTGATCATATACTTGAAACGTCCGTACAGGAGAAATGAAAGTTCAAAGTTACCAAGGTCGAAAGTATTGGTCATACCAAAAGTCCAGCGGGGCATGGTATTTCCTAGTATGATCCGGTCTTCGGCATCGATGAGGTAATCATCGTTGGTATCTACCGGTTTCACTTTCCCTGCTTCAAAATTGTGTCCGTTGGCATTGAATTTTTCCATTTCGGCAGCGTCGGCTTCCTGCCACAAACCATCGTGGGCCACATTGTAAAACACCAAAATTGACTGCCCGATAAACCAGGCATTATCCACCATGTCCTGTTTGCCATAAGCCAGGGTGATAATTTCGTCTTTCTGCCAGGCAGCATTGATGTTCGTTGACCAGCTGAAATTTTTGCTTTGAACATTGATGGTATTCAGCGTGATGTCAACTCCTTTGTTTTTTGTTTCCCCAACATTGGCATAGATCGATTCATAGCCGGTGATGGGGGAGATGTTCATATCCATCAGAAGGTCGGAAGTATAAGAGGTGTAGAGATCGAGCGCTCCGCCCAAACGACCTTTGAACAGGCTAAAATCGACCCCGGCATTGTATTGGGTTGTCATTTCCCAGCCCAGTTCCTTATTGGCCATTTCGATTTGTGTACTGGTATAGTTGGGCTCGTTGGTGGCATAAGCCTGCGTATTTTCTGCTCCTCCAAAAGGAACCAGGAAGGACTGAATATCTCCTTTGGTAGCATAAGGCCTGATGCCCGAATTACCTGTTCGTCCAACACCAAAACGTAGTTTAAGCTGATCAAGCGCTGAAGCGTCGTTCATAAAATCTTCCTGGTCGACACGCCATCCAAGTGCAGCCGATGGAAAGAAAGTCCATTTGTTCCCTTCACTAAGTTGTGATGCACCATCGTATCGGCCCGATACGGTAAGCAGGTACCTGTCTTTCAGTGAGTAGTTGATACGTGCCATGTACGAGGCCAGCTGGCGATCGTTCAGGTAGGAACTGATTCCAACTGCGTTTTCTGAATTCAATACATCGATGGTGCCCATGGCATTCCACAAATAACTTGCTTTGGGCACATTCTTGGCCGACATCGAGCTGCCCTCGTAATTCCATTTTGAAGCAGTCTGTAGCAGGGTGATTCCTATTTTGTGTTCGTCGGCAGTCATGTCGTAGGTCAGCATGTTGTCGATGGTCCACGAAAAGTCACGACGGTTGTTCAGTCGTGCAAAAGAGTCACCGCCCAGGCGGTTAACCGACTGACCATCGATGTATACTCCTTCGCGCCAGTGGCGGAAATCGGGGCCGAAGTTAACCCTGTAACTTAAACCTTTTAGTGCTGAAGTCATTTGACCAAAATCGACCGTTGCATGGAAACTTGCCAGGGCCCTAAGTGTTTGACGTTGCTGGGTTGAATAGTCCCATTCATTGATAATGGTGAGTACATTGCCGTCGCCACCAGGGGTCGGATTAAGGCTTCCGTCTTCATTGTAAGGTACTGCATACTGATAAATCCGGGCTGCAGCATTGTAGATGCTGTTGGGGCCCGACGAAGAAGAAGCTCCCAGTGTGGAGAAACCGTAATCCTGATTGCTCCATGAAGTATTGATGGTGGCTCCCATTTCAAACCAGTCGATGGGAGTAATGTTGATACTCAGTTTGCTGGTGTAGCGATTGTACCATTGCCCGATTTGTGTGCCTTCCTGATCGAGGTAGCCAAACGAGGCATAAATATTCATTTTATCGGTGCCGCCACTTGCACTGATGGTATGATCGTGAATCAGGGCTGTTTGAGTTACATAGTCGGTCCAGTCGGTGGATGTTACTTTTGAACCATCCCATGTATTACCCGACCATCCTTTTTCGATGTTTTTCCAGGTAGCCGGATCGGCAGCTTCGTAAAATATGACCTTGTCGTTTTCGATGGTGGGTTGATTGCCTGCCGGGTATTTGTCCGGGTCGGCATTGTACCATGCCCAACGGCGCCAGGTAAGGTATTCACCGGCATCCATCATCGGAGCGCGGTCGATTATGTTTTCCATGGTAAGGGTTCCCGAATAATTCAGGGCTATTTTACCGCTTTGTCCTTGTTTGGTGGTGATGAGGATGACCCCGTTGGCACCGCGTGAACCATAAATGGCCGTTGCTGATGCGTCTTTCAGGATGTCGATCGATTCGAAGTCGCGGGTGTTCATGGTTTCGATCGAGCTGGCCGACATCAGCGGCACTCCGTCAACAACATACAATGGATCGCTGGTGGCTGTGAGCGAGCGTACCCCGCGAATGCGTACGGTGCCAATTTCGCCGGGGCGTTCGTTCGAAGTAATGTCAACCCCGGCGGCCTTGCCCTGAAGTGCTTCGAGTGCATTGCTTACGGGCCGTGAAGTGAGATCCTCTGAACTTACACTGACCATGGCTCCGGTTACATCGCTCTTTTTCTGAACACCATAACCTACGGCCACAATCTCTTCAAGGCCGATGATGTCTTCGTACATGACGACATCGACCTGCTGTTGTCCGTTAATTGGTACCTCGCTTGTTTGCATGCCAATAAAGGAAAACTGCAGTACACCGTCGTCAGGTACATTGCGCAGGGTGTATTTTCCGTCGGCATCGCTTATTACCCCGATGGTAGTTCCCTTCAGAACCACTGTTACACCGGGCATTACCTCTCCCGAGGTGTTGCTAACGGTACCGCCAACTACAATTTGGTTTTGTGCCGTTTGCGTGCCGGAGTTTTTATCTGATAGTACAATCTGACGATCAAAGATGTCATATTTGACATCCGATTCGTCAAAAATCATACGGAGTACATCCTGTATGGGTTGATTTTCTGTTTTAACATCAACAATCCGATCAACATTTACAACATTGCTGCTGTACAGGAAATAGAATTCGGTGTTGGCTTCAATCTCATTGAGAACATCCCTAACCGACACGGCACGCATTTCGAGCGATAGTTTGGTTGCCTGGGAATAAGTCTGAATTGCAAACGATTGAGCCAGTGTGACAAACAATAGAAAGATAGTTAGTTTCATAGTGAGGTAAATCTTTGATTTAAGGGCACACCTCTCCCTTAAATAATTCAGAATGTTAGATTTTTTCATAGTTTTGTAATTAGTTTAAATAAATAATTTGCTTTGATGCAAGTGTTTAGGGGAAGGGAAATGTGACGGTTTTCCTTCCTTTTTTCCTGCATGTTTTTGTGTTATTTCATTTTACATTTCTTATTAATCGTTACTTTCTGTTTTGTAAAGGTTCCATCGTCGTGTTTTTGGGCAGGAGTGAGCTGGTAGCTGGTTGGTGCAGCCATACACATCAGCTTTAATGCCTGTTCCAGGTTTTCGCCCTCAAAGGTTGCTGTAAGGTGCATGGCCGCCAGCGCTTTGTCGGTGATTACAATTTCGCAATTGTACCACCTTTCCATTTTATGAGCTACCTCGGCAAGCGGGACTTCATAAAAAACCAGTTTGCCATCTTTCCATGCAATGTGCCGTTTGACATCAGTCTCCCTGATATGTAGTTGCTTGTCGGCTTTCATGTAACTTGCAAGCTCACCCGGTTTCAATTCAGACAGCGCTTTGTTTTGATCAAGCACATCGCGGTACAAAGCCACCTTGCCTTCCAGAAGGGCAACTTCAATTCTGTTGTCGTCGTCGTACGACATCACATTGAATTTTGTTCCCAACACTTTCACATCGATGTGTTTTGTGTTAACAACGAAGGGGCTTTCGGCATTTTTTTCAATTTCGAAATAGCCTTCACCTTCAAGTTCTACGATTCGTTTCTTTTTAAAAACCACAGGGTATCTTAATTTGCTGGCATTGTTAAGCCACACTTCTGAGCCATCGGGTAAATTAATCTTACTTCGTACACCCCGCTGTGAATATACCTCAACATACTGTTCATTCACAGTGCTTTCAATGTTGTTGGTTTTGTATTGGTTATAACCGACCCATAGTGCAAGCGGAATGAATAAACTTGCAGCCACCAGTGTCAGTGTTCTTTGAACTTTCCTCCAGCTATTTTTCTGTAGTTTCTGGTCCTTGTTGATGTTAATGCGGTGATGAATTTCATTAATTATTCTCTTTTTGTCTGGTAATTCGCCTT
Organism: Roseimarinus sediminis; assembly: GCF_050433125.1. Classification (NCBI taxonomy): domain Bacteria; kingdom Pseudomonadati; phylum Bacteroidota; class Bacteroidia; order Marinilabiliales; family Prolixibacteraceae; genus Roseimarinus; species Roseimarinus sediminis. Next base: position 24,137 of record NZ_JBNPXV010000014.1, read on the forward strand.
CGTGCTCAGGATATAAATCATGTTGCCATAGCTTACCAAGCAATTCTCTGTAGCCCTTTTCGTCATAAATCAAATTTTCTTTCAGTTGATTCAGCTTTTCACGATCCAGCTTCCCCTCAAGGTATTTGTAAATCAAATCCTCCTTCTTTTCTTCCTTCATTCTTTTCTGCTAATTGTGTGTTTAATAAGTAATACGCATTATTTGACCGGTACCACTAGTACTGATCAAAAAAAAATTCATTTTTAATTGAATGACTGCCAATCGTCGTTTGATGGCGATCTGCAATTTGTTGGTTTTTTTACAGGCGTGTTTGTAATTAGCTCAAAAACAGACAGAGAGCAAGCAGGAACGACAGGCCTCTGTCAGCGGCTTTTTTTCGCAGGTATTTCAAGGCGGAGGCAATGTGGTTTTCAACGGTGTTTTTTGAAATACCAAATTTCATGGCAATTTCAGCGTAGGATAAGCCTTCGTAACGGCTCATGCGAAAAATTTTACGTCGCATGTAGGGCATTTCGTTGATTAACTGATCAATCAGTGCCAGTTGTTCCTTATATAGCAATTGAGTATCAGCAGCTGAGTGGGCAGAGTCGGGTAGATTATTCACTCCTTCATCAAGCCCCGATTCATTGTTTTTTTGCTTGCGTAGGAACGAAATCATCATATGATAAGTAATGGAAAAAAGATACGATTTGAAGGAGTAATAGGTGTTGATGCTTGATCGTTTATCCCATACTTTTACAAATACATCGTGTACAATTTCCTCAGCATCGTTTTTGTTTTTAATAATACTTACTGTGAAACGGAACAAACGATCGAAATAAAGCTCAAACAAAGTGTCAAAGGCCAGATGATTGCCTTCTCTTAGTTTGCTTACCAATAATTTTTCATCATATTGATTCATTAACTTATTTAAGTGAGGCTAAATCAAATATAATTTATTTTTTTAATAAAGTAAGCAATAAAAAAGCAGGGTGTCAAAAAAACCCTGCTTAGTATTTTTTTATTTATGGAAGTAATTTATTCTGCAATGAGTGCCTTGTAGGCTTCAGCATCCAGTAGCTGTTCGACCTCCGCAGCTTCGCTCATTTTAATTTTGATCATCCATCCGTCGCCATAGGGGTCCTTGTTAACCAACTCGGGATCATCGTCTAAAGATTCATTCTTTTCAATAATCTCACCGCTCACCGGCATAAACAGATCTGAAACTGTTTTTACTGCTTCTACAGTTCCAAAAGTTTCATCGAGTGAGAGTGTTTCACCCTCGGTTTCAATTTCGACAAATACAATGTCGCCCAGCTCACCCTGTGCATAATCGGTAATACCAACAATGGCGGTATCACCTTCTATTTTGACCCATTCATGCTCTTTGGTGTACTTCAGATTTTCAGGAATATTCATGATTCTTTAGTTTTAATTTTGACCAGTTCAAATGTATAAAGAAATTTTATAAAATGCTTTTACCTGCCATTGTTAAGACTTCTTTTATTAATGATTTTTGTCAATTTAAAGAATAAGCAGGATATATCAAAGTAGTAGAAGAGCATTCCCGAACAGGGAGGATGTTCATTTCTGAAAAAAATGATCACCTTTGTGAATATTTTAAATGACCAAGATGAAAACGATCGTTCTACCTGACCTGAAGACCATCGACCAGGCTGCAACTGAGTTTCTTGAACTTACAGCTGCTTACCGGATTTTTGCTTTTTATGGAGCCATGGGAGCTGGTAAAACCACTTTTATCAAAGCGCTTTGTTCGGCCATGGGCATCAACGACCCCGTAACCAGTCCATCTTTTTCGCTGGTGAATGAATACACGGGGAAAGGCAATTTGCTGGTTTATCATTTCGATTGCTACCGACTGAAAAATATTGAAGAAGCCTACGATATGGGGGCCGATGAATATTTTTATTCGGGGAAGCATTGTTTTATTGAATGGCCCGAGCGCATTGAACCTTTGTTGCCATTGGAAACGCTTGTGGTAAATATAGAGGTGATGGCCGATGGATCGCGCAAAATAACGATTGAAACCGATTGAGTTGTGTTTCTCGTTACAATGCTTTAATTTCAACCCAAGTTAGCTGGTAATTTATGAATCGTCCAAAATCAAATATCTATCGTTTCGAAGAGCAGCAGTTAATGCCTGCCGAGGAAAAACTTGAAGTCAGAAAACGAGGGAAGAAAATTGTTGTGGGCATTCCGGCCAACATGAACAGCGATGAGCCTTGTCTGCCATTGACTCCTCAGGCTGTTGAAATGCTGATCGAGGCCGGCCATGAGGTGACCATAGAAAGCAATGCCGGTAAAAGGGCCCGTTATACCGACCTTGAATATGCTGAGGCCGGAGCTGTTGTTACCGGAAATAAGGCAGAAGTGTATCAATGCGACTTTATCTTTAAGGTAGCGCCCTTTACCCATTATGAGATTGATTTATTAAGAGGAAATCAGGTGCTGTTTTCAATGCTCCAGATGCATATACAGGATCAGGAGGCCATTCGCAAGCTGATACAGAAAAAAGTAACGGCCATCGCTTATGAATACCTCAAGGACGAACACGATCATTTGCCTGTAATGCAATCGCTGAGTGAGATTTCGGGCATCGTATCGATGACGGTTGCCAGCGAACTCCTTAGTGTAAGCAATGGCGGGAAAGGCGTGTTGTTTGGTGGCATTACCGGAATATCGCCGGCTTCGGTTCTCATATTGGGTGCCGATACGGCTGCTGAATATGCTGCACGCACTGCACTGGGACTGGGAGCAGAAGTTAAAATATTCGACCATTCGGTGAGCAAGCTAAGGACTTTTGAGCAACGTTTTCCGCAGAAAATATTTACCTCACTTTATTACCCCAGGGTACTCGAAAAGGCCATTAACTCGGCCGATGTGATTTTGGGAGCCCAGCCATTCAATACAAATCCCCGTTACATTGTACCGCGTGATTTGATCCGCAATATGAAATCCAACTCAGTGATCATCGATTTGAATGCTTCGCAGGGAGGCTGTTTTGAAACGACGCGCTGTACCAGTCTTTCAAATCCTACCTATACCGACGAAGGAGTGATACACTATTGCGTACCCAACATTACGGCAAGAGTTTCGCGCACTACCACCATTGCACTGAGCAATATTTTTGCTTCCGTTTTAATCGAAATTGGAGAAATGGGCGGCATGGCTCATTACATAAAAAATAAACCGGGTTTCAGAGATGGGGTGTATTGCTATAACGGAATCCTTACCAATAAAGACATTGGCGACCGTTTTCATCTTCCTACAAAAGACCTTGGATTACTGCTGGCTGCTTTCTGATTACAGTCCTCTGAACCAATCCTGAAAGTATTCACCAAAAGGAATGACTTTCATGTCACCCTGAACGGCGTATATTAAACTGAGTAACCAAAAGGCAAACAATACAATGGCCAGTATCCATCCCACTACTGGAACCATGCCAAGCAACATGCCAATAACATGGATGCCAATGGTCTGACGCAAATAAAATGAAGTGTATTCGTCGCGTTGGTTGCTGTTGATTACCAGTGCGATAATCCAGCCTATCAGGGTGAAGTGTGCAATAATTGCTTTTACTTTAGCATCCATTTCAATTCTTATTTAAATTGTATCCCGCAAAATTAGAGAAGATCTCCGATATTTGATAACAATTAAGGTTTTTGATACCTGCTAATCGGTAAAAGATCGACAAAAAGCGGTAAGTGGTGAAATAGGTGTTATTATTCAAATAATCTTTTTAGAAGAACAGCGATGCAGCTATTGAAAGGCAGGACTGACAAAAAAGACAAAAAGGTATTTTGTGTGCTATGTATGGAGCAATTTTAACATTACCCTAAATTGAGGAAAATATGAGCAATCTCTTGTCGTAACTACTTTGAAACAACTACCTTTGCCCTCGTTTAAAAAAATAACTATACAGTTACGTTATGGCAGAGAATAAGATAAAGCTCTTTGAAGAGTTCCCCCCGGTTACCACCCGGGAGTGGGAGGCTAAAATTGAAGCCGACCTGAAAGGGAAAGATTTTGAAAAGGCACTGGTTTGGAGAACCATCGAAGGCTTCAACGTCAGGCCTTACTATCGTCAGGAAGACCTTGAAAAGGTGAAGTATCTCGACAATGTTCCGGGTGCATTTCCCTATTCACGAGGTGCGAAAACAAAGGGAAACGACTGGTACATCCGTCAGGATATAAAAGTTGATGACCTTGAAGCGGGCAATAAAAAAGCACTCAGCGTACTTCAGCGCGGAGTTACTTCGCTTGGTTTTATTGTTGAAGGAAAAAACACCTTAACACTTTCTGATCTTGATGTTTTGTTAAAAGACATTTGTCTGGAGGCAATTGAGCTCAACCTCATTTGTTGTTCCAACAAGGTGGAAAATGCCGAAGTGCTTGCCCAATACATCTCAAACAAGTACGGAAGTGAAAACAACATCAAAGCATCGGTTAACATCGACCCCATTGGGGCAATGACCCGCAACGGTGCTTTTGATGCTTCGCTTATGCCCAAAATCAAATCATTGATTGAAGAAAGCATTGGACTGAAAGGATGGTCGCTGATTGGTGTTAATGGTAAAATTTTCCGCGATGCGGGTTCATCCATCGCTCAGGAGCTGGCATTTGCCCTGGCTGCCGGTGCCGAATACCTTACCCAACTTAGTGAAGCAGGCCTCGATGCTAAAATCGCAGCGCCAAAAATCAAATTCAACCTGGGTGTGGGCACCAATTACTTTATGGAGATTGCCAAATTGCGTGCTGCACGTTTTCTGTGGGCAAAAATTGTGGAGGCATATATGCCCGGCTGCAACGCCGACGAATGTGCCTGCGCTGCAATCATGAATATTCACAGCGAAAATACCATCTGGAACAAAACCGTTTATGATCCCTATGTGAACATGCTCCGTACGCAAACCGAAGCCATGAGCGCAGCCCTGGGGGGAACCGATTCAATGACGGTTATACCCTTTAATTCGATTTACGAAGAAAGCACCCCCTTCTCGGAGCGTATTGCCCGCAATCAGCAAATATTGTTAAAAGAAGAATCGCATTTCGACAAAATTTCAGACCCGGCTGCCGGTTCTTATTATATCGAAACCCTTACCGACAGCCTTGCTACTGCTGCCTGGAACTTGTTTGTTGAGGTTCAGGATAAAGGTGGATATGTTGAAGCTTTTAAAACCGGATTTGTTCAGGAACAGGTAAAGGCAACTTCCGATAAGCTCGATAAAAACATAGCGATTAGAAAAGACAGTCTACTGGGAACCAATCAATTCCCGAATTTTACCGAGTACATGGAGAAAGAGCTTAATGCCGAAGTATTTCAGCGCCGGCAGTGCAAAGCGAGCAATGCTGTTGCCGAGCCACTTTCGACTTACCGTGGTGCGCAGGCTTTTGAAACCTTGCGTGCAGCAACCGATACTTTTGCGCTGAAAAACAAGCGTCCGCTGGTGTTTATGCTTCCTGTTGGAAAACTGAATATGCGTAAGGCGCGTGCCCAGTTTGCTGCCAACTTTTTTGCCGTTGCCGGTTTCGAAGTGAAAGAAGGCAAGGGATACGATACCGTTGAGGAAGGCATCGCCGATGCGAAGCAACTCGGGGCCGACCTTGTAGTACTGTGCAGTTCTGATGAAGAGTATGCCGCACTTGCCCCCGTGGCCTTCAGCCAACTCGACAGGGAAGTCTTTGTTGTAGCAGGTTTTCCCGAATGCAAAGACGAGCTCGAAGCAAAAGGCATCAACAACTTCATCCACGTACGCAGCAATTTGTTGGAAGAGCTGAAGTCGTACCAGGCACAATTAATATAATAAACACATTAGAAATAGATGTTAGACAATAGATGTTAGACAATAGATATTAGATCTTTGACACTAGATAAAAGACAAGATGTCATGCATAATTATAAGGAAATAAAGATTTGGAAGAGAGCCCGGATGTTGGTTAAGGATGTTTATTTGCTAACAAAAGAGTATCCTAAGGAAGAAATCTATGGTCTGACTTCTCAGGTTAAGAGGGCTGTTGTTTCAATCCCGGCAAATATTGCTGAAGGTGCTGGTCGTGGAACAAATAAAGAATTTAGCCATTTTCTTGATATTGCACGTGGTTCCTTATATGAATTGGAAACTTTGATAATTCTTTCTAGTGATCTTGAATTTATTCAGGAATCTAAAAGTATTGAAGTATTAAATGAAACTACAGAGATTTTGTTAATGCTCAATGGCTTTCAATCCAATCTGTTAAAAATCTAAAATCTCAGGTCTAAAGTCTATTGTCTTTAATCTAAAGTCTATAATCTAAAACATAAAGGTATGAAACCAAATTTCAAAGATATAAATATCAAAAGCGGCGCGGCCAATGCGGTTGATGAGCAGAAGTGGGCCGAAGAAAACGGGATTAAAAAAGATTGGGTAACACCCGAGCAGATTCCCGTGAAACCAGTTTACACAAAAAGCGACCTCGAAGGAATGGAGCATCTGAATTATGCTGCCGGACTTCCACCGTTTTTACACGGGCCTTATTCGGCTATGTACGCCATGCGCCCGTGGACGATCCGCCAATATGCCGGATTCTCAACTGCCGAGGAAAGCAACGCATTTTATCGTCGTAACCTGGCAGCCGGACAAAAAGGCTTGTCGGTGGCATTCGACCTGGCTACACACCGTGGCTACGACAGCGACCACCCACGTGTGGTTGGCGACGTAGGGAAAGCCGGTGTGGCGGTCGATTCTATTCTCGACATGAAAATCCTTTTCGACCAGATTCCACTCGACGAAATGTCGGTATCGATGACCATGAACGGAGCAGTGCTTCCGGTATTGGCTTTTTACATTGTTACCGGTTTGGAGCAGGGCGCTACACTCGACCAGCTTTCGGGAACGATACAAAACGATATTCTGAAAGAATTTATGGTGCGGAATACTTACATCTACCCGCCAAAATTCTCGATGAAAATTATTGCCGACATTTTCGAATATACGTCGAAAAATATGCCGCGCTTTAACTCGATTTCAATTTCGGGTTATCACATGCAGGAAGCCGGAGCAACCGCCGACATCGAAATGGCCTATACTCTGGCCGATGGTTTGGAGTATTTACGTGCCGGAATTAACGCCGGTATGGATATCGACTCGTTTGCCCCACGTTTATCGTTTTTCTGGGCTATCGGCATGAACCACTTTATGGAAATTGCCAAAATGCGTGCTGCCCGTATGATTTGGGCTAAGCTGGTAAAACAATTCAATCCGAAAAATCCAAAATCGATGGCTTTGCGTACCCACTCGCAAACTTCGGGTTGGTCGCTTACCGAGCAGGATCCGTTTAACAACGTTGGTCGTACCTGTATCGAAGCCATGGCTTCGGCACTGGGGCACACCCAATCGCTGCACACCAACGCACTCGACGAGGCCATTGCCTTGCCAACCGATTTCTCGGCACGTATTGCCCGTAACACACAGTTATACATTCAGCAAGAAACCGAAATTTGCCGTGGTGTTGACCCATGGGCTGGTTCGTACTATGTTGAGTCGCTCACTCAGGAACTTTATACCAAAGCATGGGCGCTTATCGAAGAGGTTGAAAAACTGGGTGGTATGGCAAAAGCCATCGAAACCGGTGTGCCTAAAATGCGTATCGAAGAAGCCGCAGCACGTGCGCAGGGGCGTATCGATGCCGGAACACAAACCATTGTGGGAGTTAACAAGTATAAACTCGACAAGCAAGACCCCATTGATATTCTCGAGATTGACAACACAGCCGTTCGTTTATCACAAATTGAGCGCCTGAAAAAATTGCGTGCCGGGCGTAACGAAGACGAATGCCAGGCAGCATTGACTGCCTTGTCGAATGCCGTTGAGACTGGCAAGGGCAACTTGCTCGAATTGGCTGTTGAGGCAGCGAAAAAACGTGCATCGTTGGGCGAAATTTCCGACGCTTGCGAAAAACATGTAGGACGATACAAAGCAGTAATCAGAACCATTGAAGGCGTGTATTCATCAGAAGCCAGAAACAACGACGACTTTGCCCAGGCTGTGAAGTTGGTCGAAAAATTTGCCGAAATGGAAGGCCGTCAGCCCCGCATTATGATTGCAAAAATGGGACAAGACGGGCACGACCGCGGCGCAAAAGTAGTAGCAACCGGTTATGCCGACCTCGGTTTCGACGTGGATATGGGGCCATTGTTCCAAACGCCCGAAGAAGCCGCCAAACAAGCCGTTGAAAACGATGTGCATGTTTTGGGTGTTTCATCGCTGGCTGCCGGGCATAAAACCCTGGTACCATCGGTAATCGAAGAGCTGAAAAAGCTTGGCCGCGAAGATATCATCGTGATTGCCGGAGGGGTTATTCCATCGCAGGATTACCAATTCTTGTACGATGCCGGTGTTTCGGCCATATTTGGCCCCGGTAGCAGCGTAGCCACTGCCGGTAAAAAAATCATGGAAATACTGATTGAAATTTACGGAGAGTAAACAAATTACTATTTGTAATTGACAATTTACTATGTAAGCCCCGCTGTCGGAAGATGGCGGGGCTTTTACAAGATCAACGTGCCTGAGTTCCTGAGTTCCTGAGTACCTTAGTTCCTTAGTACCTGAGTACATAAGTTCATAAGAAAGCTATTCCGAAGATTTCCATTCCATGCAAAGGTGAAGACAATTGCTTTCCATCGCTTCCAATTGCCTCCCATTGCTTTCAATCCTTTTCTATTGTGTTCTATTGTGTCTATTGTGGTTTTTTTTAGTACCTGAGTACCTGAGTGCCTGAGTGCCTTAGGACCTGAGTGCCTGAGTACCTGAGTACCTTAGTTCCTTAGTACCTGAGTACATAAGTTCATAAGAGCGCCATTGCAAAGATTTCCATTCCGTGCAAAGGTGAAAACAATTGCTTTCCATCGCTTCCAATTGCCTCCCATTGCTTTCAATCCTTTTCTATTGTGTCCTATTGTGTCTATTGTTGTTTTTC
>NZ_JBNPXV010000014.1:33186-133936 GCF_050433125.1 Roseimarinus sediminis
CCATTCCATGCAAAGGTGAAAACAATTGCTTTCCATCGCTTCCAATTGCCTCCCATTGCTTTCAATCCTTTTCTATTGTGTCCTATTGTGTCTATTGTGGTTTTTTTTAGTACCTGAGTACCTGAGTGCCTGAGTGCCTGAGTGAATAAGTTCATAAGAACGCCATTGCGAAGCAAGTTTCGATTCTGTGCAAAGGTGAAGACAATTGCTTCCCATCGCTTCCCATTGCTTTCAATTCTTTTCTGTTGCTTTCCATTGCGAAGCAAGTTAGCCGTCCACTATTCGCACACCAACGAGCCCCGTAGAAATATTCTCCTTACGTCGAATTTCACGGGGCAGGCAGCGAGCAACCAGCAACGAGCAACGAGTAACGAGCAACCGCTTCCCATCGCTTTCTTTTTCCTTCCTGACTTTTTCCTTCTTTTCAATTAAACGCCCCCACTTCGGGCATGGCTTCAATGGTGTAGTTGGCCTCATTATCGCTGATTGCTTCCGTTTCACCACAGCTTCCACCGTCGAGGGCGTTGCTGATTACCAGGTTGATATCCTGGGCGCTTCCCGGGGTGTTTTCAATCTGAAAAAGCAGGTCGACATAGGCATTGTTGCCGGCATCAACGCTTCCCGAAATCAGGGACCCTGTACGTGTTGGAGCTGTTGTGTCGTTGCCTTCGAGTGTTAGCACTGTAACATTTGATGGGTTCGAGGTATTGATTACCGTGCCTGTTAGAGTAAAGTCGAAGGTCCAGCCACTTTGATAGTCATAGGCGGCATCGGGTTCAACGCGAAAGATGACTTCGGTGGCACCATGGTTATAACTGGTATTCTCAGGATTAAAGGCCGGGTTGGTAGCAGGTGATAAATCGGGGCAGTCGGACGCACCATTGGGCGAAACGATCAGGTTGAAACGGGTGATGGAAATGGTAAAAGACACTTCATCGCTACAACCTGAGTTGCTATCGTAAATGTACAAGCTGGCATTATTGCTTATAACATCACCAGCATTGTATTGAGTGCCACTTCCGTTGCTTCCTGTATAGTAAGCTTCGTTGCCGCTAAGGTTGGTACCGGTGATGGCAGGCAGGGTATACGGGCCGCATGACGTTTGGTTGCCGGGTGAGTTGATAACAGGCAGCGAATTGACAGTAACCGTTACTTCGTTGGAAGTACCGTTGTTATTTTGATTTTTATAATAGTAGTATCGATAAAGAAAGGTACCTGCTGTTGTAGGTGTATATACTTCAGAACAGTTGTTGCCAGGATTGGCGATGATGGGGGCCCAACTGGTTCCACCATCCGAAGAAGCTTCGTAGTATTGAATGTCGCTGCACGAAACATTGCCAGAAACAGCGGCAGTAAAAGTGAGCTGATCGCCCAGACAAATGGAAGAACTGGAAGAAGTCAGGCTAAAGGTAGGGGCAGCATCATCGTTTACAATAAATACAATGTGCGACGAAGGGGCTGCCAGGGCAGCATTGCTTGGCGTCCCCAGTTGAATGATGATGGTTTCATTGTCTTCGTATTCACTGTCCTGATGAATGCTGAAGCTGATACTGGCAGTCGTGTTTCCGGCTGTGATTAGCAGGGGAGTATTGGTGTTTAGCGTATAATCAGTTCCTCCACCCGAGGCGGTACTTGATGAACTTATTGTGAAGGGGATACTAATATCGGATGAGCTTGTTGTATTCAGAGAAAGCGTGATGGTGATGCCCGTTTCTGCTTCCGTTTGGTTGGTGGTGGCTGCATCGAATTTAACCAGGGGCAAGGTTGAGAAAGTGACCCTGATTTTGCCCTTGGCCCCTGCACCCCCACTGGTTTCAGTTCCTGGATTGCCACTACTTACGGCACCCGAGCCACCGCCACCGTGCAATGCTCCCGGATTGCCGTTGAAATAGCCATTGATAGTAGTAATTCCAGCCCCTCCGGCCCCGCCAAAATCAGCAGTGCCGGCACCTTCGGTGTTATTGACGGCATCTTTCCCATCGGCAGTTGATCCGGCACCACCACCACCACCACCGGAACCAGCATCAGAAGCATTGCCACCGTTACCCCCTGAGTGGACTATGTCTCCAATGGCACCTGATACAGATCCTAAGCCACCTATCCCAGGTGAATTTTTATCACCTTCAGTACCGGCAGCTCCTCCCGGTGCATAAACTGTTGAGGTAGAACCAAACCAGGAGGCATTACCGGCCGTATTTCCAATGCCCCCTGCGCCAACTGTATAATTGTAGGTGCCCGATGCACCGCTTATTGTTTTGGCAGCATAAGCTCCCCCTGCGCCACCACCGCCACGGCTGGTGCCTTCTCCGCTGTGTGAGGCATTGCCGCCGCCACCGCCACCACCCCAGCATTCCACCACAATGGTGCTGATGCCCGAGGGAACGGTAAAAGTGCCGCTTTCATCCAACTCGGCCGTTACCAGTGATAGATAGTCTATTCCGGGAACGGGATTGATCCATTCATCAAAATTCTCAATTTCAGGGCAACTAGTGCCAGAACATATCACCGTATCGAAAACATATACATCAACCGTCGGATTCCCAAATGATGTAGTACCATCAACTTCATAATCGCCTGCAACAATCAGGTTGGCGTATGAATCTGCAGTAAAATCATCTGATAAATTGAAATCACCTTCTACCACTACCAGTGTTGTATTCGACATGTACATATCTTCAGCACTTAGTGATCCATCAACATCCATGATGGTAGAACTATTTAGTGAGATGCCTGCATCAACTACCACATTACTTCGTGTTGAAAGAAAGGCATAATTGCTCATGCTCAGACTACCAGAACTAATAGTTCCATCAACACTAAGAAGTGTATTTCCACTCATCGAGATTCCTGCATTGACATCAAGAATACCATTGGAACTTAACGAACTCGTATTGCTTAAGGTCAGACTTTCTGATTCAATATTTCCAGCCACTTCCAGAATTCCGTTTTCTGAAAGTTCAATGTTACCATTAGTGTCAAGATGCTGTCCAACAATTAGCTGGGCGTTATACTGAACTTTTAGTCCGGACATGAAGGCACTTCCAGTAACATTGATGTCAAATTGCCCGTTGTTGCCTCTGAGATCCAAAGATCCTGAAATGTCCAGATTTCCGCCAACATTGATTTCACCGCTATGACCAAACTGGAGATTCCCGTTGGTGACTATAAAATCACCAGCTATGTCCATTACCAAAGGTCCCCAAAAATTAAAATTGCCTGAGTTAGAAACAGTGAAGTCACCGGTTACAATCAGGCTGACATTTGGCCCCATTATCTGTCCACTGGCCCAGTTCAAATTACCATCATAGGTAATCACATGGCCGGCATTGATGTTTACCTGATCACCGGGCAAGGGGTATTTATTGTCTGTGCGTCCCCAGGTCGCATCATCGGTCCAGTCTCCTGTTGTAGCACTCGAGAAATAATCTGCAAAAATAGGTTGTGAGGTAAAAGTAAAAATGAAAAGCAGCAGGAAGATACGGAGCATGAACCGACCACTTCTTACAATGCCACGACCAGCCTCTCCAGCGGAAAAATTGCCGTTGATGGTATGAGCTGTGGTAGGTGAAACTTGTTTCATGCCGTTTTGGTGTTGTTATGATAACAAAATCATTAAAAAACCTTGATCTTGCCGGTGTATCCCTAATGCTGATTAGTATAAATAACGATTGGTGTTATGATAAATATACCTTAAGTAAGGCATGCACTGGTGTTGGTGCGACTTAACAGTAACTTGTCATACAGCTTTTTATTCGTGTTCAAAGATACTTATTAATAAAAAACTGGCCAACCACAACAAGTATTAAGATCGAATGATCGTATTTTTCTATTGTGTCTTTTTTGGAGTTCCTTAGTTCCTTAGTTCCTTAGTACCTGAGTACATAAGTTCATAAGAAGGCCATTGCGAAAATTTCGATTCAGTGCAAAGGTGAAGACAATTGCTTCCCATCGCTTTCCATTGCTTTCAATTCTTTTCTGTTGCTTTCCTTTGCGAAGTAAATTACGATTCCAATATCCGCATTCCAACCAACAACCTTGACAACCGATAACTGATAACCGCTTTCAATCCTTTTCTATTGTGTCCTATTGTGTCTATTGTGGTTTTTTTTAGTACCTGAGTTCCTGAGTGAATAAGTACATAAGTTTATAAGAACGCCATTGCAAAGATTTCGATTCCGTGCAAAGGTGAAAACAATTGCGTCCCATCGCTTCCAATTGCGTCCCATTGCTTTCAATCCTTTTCTATTGTGTCCTATTGTGTCTATTGTGGTTTTTTTTAGTACCTGAGTACCTGAGTGAATAAGTACATCAGTTTATATGAGCGCCATTGCGAAGATTTCGATTCTGTGCAAAGGTGAAGACAATTGCTTCCCATCGCTTTCCATTGCTTTCAATTCTTTTCTGTTGCTTTCCTTTGCGAAGTAAATTACGATTCCAATATCCGCACTCCAACCAACAACCTTGACAACCGATAACTGATAACCGCTTTCAATCCTTTTCTATTGTGTCCTATTGTGTCTATTGTGGTTTTTTTTAGTACCTGAGTTCCTGAGTGAATAAGTACATAAGTTTATAAGAACGCCATTGCAAAGATTTCGATTCCGTGCAAAGGTGAAAACAATTGCGTCCCATCGCTTCCAATTGCGTCCCATTGCTTTCAATCCTTTTCTATTGTGTCCTATTGTGTCTATTGTGGTTTTTTTTAGTACCTGAGTACCTGAGTGAATAAGTACATCAGTTTATATGAGCGCCATTGCGAAGATTTCGATTCTGTGCAAAGGTGAAGACAATTGCTTCCCATCGCTTCCAATTGCCTCCCATTGCTTTCATTCAACCCTTTTCTGTTGCTTTCCATTGCAAAGCAAGATAGCATTCCACTATTCGCACACCAACGAGCAACGAGTAACGAGTAACGAGCAACGAGCATCCGCTTCCCATCGCTTTCTTTTTCCTTCCTGACTTTTTCCTTCTTTTAGTTAAACGCCCCTACCTCGGGCATGGCTTCGATGGTATAGTCGGCCTCGTTGTCGTTGGCCGTTGAGGTTTCACTGCATCCATAGCCATTGTTGGTATTGTCGATGCTGATTTCAATCAGCTGTTCGCTACCCGGGGTGTTTTCAACCTGAAATAGCAGGTCAACATAGCTGTTGTTGCCGGCATTGATACTTCCCGACAGCAGAGTGCCTGTTCGCGATGGCGCTGTTGCATCGTCGCCCTCGAGGGTAAGTACGGTAACATTCGAGGGATTCATTGTCGCAATCACAGTCCCTGTCAGGTCGAAATCGAACGACCAGCCGTTCTGGTAATCCGAGCCTGCATCGGGCGCTACCTTGAATATGACTTCGGTGGCCCCATGGTGGTAACTGGTGTTCTCGGGATTAAAGGCAGGTTGTGTCGTGGCCGATAACTGAGGACAATCGCTTGCCCCGTTGGGGCTAAGCAACAGATTGAATTGCATGATGGTCAGTGCTATGTTCACGGTACTTTCACATCCATTGGCATTGTAAAGCGTCATGCTTCCCTGATAGGTGCCGGGTGGGGTGGCAGGACTGACCGAGATCGTATTAATTATTCCACCTCCCGGGTTAAAGGTGAAGGCAGTAACACCCTGGTCGGCAGGTCCGGTATTCCAGTCGATGGAATAAGAGGTGGGAGTTCCGCTGGCAGCGGAATAGCTAAGGCTGGTAGTGAGCGTATTGTAGCAAATGGCAGTGGCCACGCCGCCGGTAGTGATCAGGGGAACGGGATGAATGGTCACGGTGGCCGTGTTGGAGTTTTCAGTGTAAGCCCCGTCTGTCACCTCGCAACGCACCTGGTACGTTCCCGCATAGTCATCCATGTCGTCGAGCAACAGTGTTGCCGAAGTTTCGCCGCTGATGTCGGCTGTTGGTAACAGGGCAGGCGTAATGTCGGTCCAGTTGGTGCCAATGAGCACCTGCCATTGATAGTTGGGAGAAGCAGCTGTTGCACTCACAGTAAGATTTCCACCCTCGTTGGCACATATGGTGAGGTCGGCAGGATGGCTGTCGAAAATGGAGGCAGGCTCAATCAGTATGGTTACAGCCTGACTTGCTTCACAGCCGTTTGCTGTATAAATGGTCAGGGTCCCCTGGTAGGGGTTTATATTATCGGGTACGTTGGCAGGTATCTCAATTCCTGTGATCGTACCACCCGATGCGGAAAACGCAAAAGCAGTGGCTGCCTGATCTGTCAAACCTGCCAGGTTGGCCGTAGCGTCCCAGTTGATGGAGTAACTGGTTGGAGTGTTCGTACTGGCGGTGTAGGAAAGGGTAGTCGTCTGGCTGATTGTTCTGCTTCTTACAGCGGCGATGGTTCCATCGGTACTAATAGAAGGTAAGGGATGAACGATCATGGTGATTTCATCACTAAGGTCGGTGGCACTGCCTGGTAAACAGCCCGTCAGACTGGAAGTCATTTCACAGGTGATTTTTTCGCCATCGTTCAAACCAGATGTACTGAAGGTTGAGCCGTTTTCCCCCGGAATTAAAACGCCATCGTTGAACCACCGGTAATCGGGATCGCTTCCTCCATGCAAAGGGTGCGCCGTAAATGTGACCAGTTCACCTTCGCAGATTTCGTTCGAAGGACTGGCCGTAATGCTCACCTCGGGCGTAAAGCCATCGGAGACATAGACTTCGACCGAGGCTTCGGCGGTACAGGTGTGCTGGAAAACAATGCTGTCGAGTGCAAAATCGTTGCCTGCACCCGATCTGTTCTTGTTTACCAAGACCAGTTCTGCTTCATCGTAGCCTCCCGAATTCCAGTTATAAATAAACTGTTTCGACTGACATGCATCGTATTCGGCTTCGTATATTTCTCCTGCTTCTGTGCCATTAATGTATAACTGCAAACGTGAAGGCGAGCCGAGTTCGACACTCTGTACATAGTAGGAAAATTGATAATCAGTATTTTCAACAACATTTACAGTTTGTGACCAGGTGATGGTATCGGTATTACTCGTATTTCCGTTGACGACCATTTGCAGATTACCACTTGCAGGGGGACAGCTATAGAAGTTGTCATGTACACTTCCGGGATCATTCACAATGGTATAGAGGCCTTCGGGCCATAGTGCATTATTTGTTGGGGGTACATATCCGTAACTGCTTGTAAAACCTATGTTCCCAAGTTCAAAATTTCCATTGTAAACCAGGTTAACCCCACTCAGGCGGTTGGTATATACCGTATAGGTACCGCTCATGGTCGTAGTTGAATTATAGATAACAGGATCCTGATCAGTGGAGTAGAAATCGGGTCCCTCCCAGTAGATATTGTCATAACTGCCTTCACTGTCGAGTAGGATTGGATCATCCACACAAAATGAACCACCCACGCTGGCACTCAATTCGGGTGGGATAATGGCATAAGCCGTTACCGGGGTATAAGGGGTGGAACACCCTCCGGCAGTAAGCCTTACATAGTAGGTTTGGTTGGAAGCGATGTTCACCTGTAATGTTGAACTGTACCCGTTTTCTTGTTGAATCGGTTCGTAAGCACTATTGAACCACTCAAAAGTACCCAACTGAGCTGATGAAGCACTGACGGTAACCGTTACTTCATCGCCATATTTACACTGGCTGCCGGGCGAGGTGATGATGTCGGGCGAACCGATCGTAATATCCGTCCCGTTGTTGCTTCCTTCGAAATAGGGATCACTGGAGACCACCCTGACCCTGTAGGCTGTGCCATTTATAGCACTCAAAGGAAGGTCGGCCGTAATGGTGCCACTGCCTGTAGCGGTGCTTGTAAGTGTCGCAGGACTGCTAAAACTGCCGTTCTCATCCGAAAGCTGGACACTAAACACATTCCCTGAGTTAAACGATCCGCTTGTGGAGTAGGGAACTGTAATGGAGGAGCCGGGACAATAACTGTGTACTGATAGCGGGTGGGTGGTGATGCTAACTGCGGGCTGAACAATGATGGTATAATCTTCTACTTCGCCTCGCGTATTGTTTAGAATACCACAGGAAGAGCCACAATCATTATTGTTGTAACTTAATCTGATTCTCATGCGGGTTGTTCCCAGTGTTGCTCCTGACGGTACATCAAATGTATAATTTTGTGGACTGCTTGCATTTTCACCGCAAATAACATTCTCAGATGGATCGTCGAAATCACCATCCTGGTTCCAATCAATCCATATACCTATATCATAACCGTAACCCCCATCTACAAAATTTATTGAGATAGAAACATTTGTTTCTCCCTGTATTAAACTGGTTGAAGAACCAGTATAATCTCCGTAACCGTTGGTTGACCATCCTGTGCTGGTAGTCGTTATATCTCCTATAGTTACTCCATCGATATACCTCGTATTATAGCCAGTGTTTCCCGCGTCACAATAACTAAAACATGGCGAAGCAGCGGTGGTAAAAGTCCAGGTAGCAGCCCCACTGGCTTCACCACAGCCATTTACCGGAACTGCCCTCCAATAATACGTGGTATTGGCCGCCAAAGTACCTACACTGTAACTATTGGTTCCCACGTTTGCCGTCACAGAACCCGGCAAGCTTCCTGCCCCAAAGTATATATTGTAGGAAGTGGCTCCGGCAACAGCCGACCATGTTAGCTCAGTGAGTGGTGCAACATTCCCTGCATAGCAAATATTGGAAGCAGTATTGGCGGGGTTGGGGTTTGTAGCAGCTGCGGGCGTTGCGGCAGTAACCTCAACAGCTCCGGAAACCTCACTGGTCGAGGTACATCCGTATGAATTTGTGATGATAACATAATAGTATAGTGTTCCTGCTGTTGATGTCGGTGGTGTAAAACTTGAAGCAGTAGCCCCGCTTATCAGCGTACCATCTAAGTTGGAACTACTGGTGTTGCTGTACCACTGATACCCCGTAATGCTCCCGCTACCAGCTGTGGCTGTTGCCGACAAGGCGTTGGCAGCTTCGTTCAAACAATAGGCTTGCGTGGCAGCGTTGGGTTGAATACTGATAATTGGAGCTGTGGCATAAATCCATTCAAGTTCAACAGCGCCATCGGCACCGGTTTGTGATTGTCCGCCGCCTTCACCACGACCACCGCCACCGCCACCGGGTAGGTTCCCGGCTGTAGCGTTAGGCCAACCATCGGCTGATGCTCCATCTCCACCGTTCCCTGATCCGGTTCCACCTGCTGTTGGGTTCCAAGTACTATTACCACCATTTGCGCCAGGATTTCCATTGGACGTTTGAAAAGCAGAACCACCACCACCACCACCTGCTTCATTATCATCACCATTACTATTATTTCTGGCGTTTCCTCCGTTTCCTCCTGCCCACGCAGCTGTAATGATGCCACCTACGGTTTGTGCAGCACCACCTGCTCCACCATTTCTTGAATTACCAAGGGATAATCCTCCATTGGCCTGAATATAAGCAGATCCAAAAGTTACGCTTGAGTAGTTGCCCGGTGCAGTACGGGGTTGTCCAACAGTACCCCCAGTACCTACGGTAACATTCAATACGTTGCCGGGAACAAGTCCTGAAATGGTTCCTGCCGTAAAGGCACCGCCCCCCCCACCACCGGCTGCACCATTTCGGTTAGTTCCACCGGCACCGGCGCCCCATGCCTTCACGTTCACTCCTTCAACACAGGCGGGAACAGTCACATTGGTCACACCGGGTTCAAGCACAAAGTTATAATCGGCCTGGATTTGGAAGTTGTCGATGTCCACATTACAGGCTCCATTTCCTGTCTGTTGCCATTGAATTCTGAAGGTTATTGATGTATTGGCATCCGAAATTGCTGAGTAATCGTAATTTAGTGACACCCATGCATTCGCTGCTCCATAAGTTGTCAGCGGTTGGGCTCCTTCGTAATTACCACCATCGATGGAATAGGATACATTTGTTGAAGTGTAGGTCTCACCGGCCAGACTGCGACGATACTGAAAGTAGATTTGAAAATTGGAGAGATACTGAATGTCATTTCCTGAGAGTGTAAAATACCAGTAATAATCATCAACATCCCCGTTAGGAAAAGAATTGCGAATAGAATTTCCTGCGTTTGCTGCATTTATAATAGGAGAGCCAGAAGTTAAAGTACCTGAAGTGGTTTCACATTCATCCGTATAAGTGTAACTGCCGGTAACAGACAAAGGGAGCGGGGTCTGTGTGAGAATATTTGAGGAACAATTGGAAGCACTTTGGTTGAAATCCCAGTAAAAATATTGCGTTTGTGAATTACCCGGCTTTCCGGAAAACAGGATGAAAAATAGAATAAGAAGTTTTATCGCTACAGTTGTCCTGGTTTTGAGATATTTATTTGGAGTAACGTTGAAAGTTTCTGAAGTTGTGAGCCATTTTTTTAGATCATAGCTATAACAGGACAGCACTCTCAAGCCTCCTGTCACAACCCAAACCGATGACACAATTGTTTTAACCCTGCTCATTCCAACCAGTTAACATAGCAACTCCACAGCAGCTTTACCTGCCGGCCTTGCCTGTATGAAATAGATGTACACTTACCCTGAAATGAATGCTTAATCTTACCTCTTTTTCCTCTTGAATGTAAAATCCTCTTCCCCGTCCTGTTTTACGGGCGCATTATTCCGCTGCAAAAATAACAGCGTCTTTGATTGTATAAGCTGAGCTTTGCTGGAAAAGCAAATTGATTTGACGAATGCCGTGTTTTTTGTGACGAACGGAAGATGCAGGTCTGGTTCTTGTATTAAACGAATCGGTGGATTTGAGTACCTGATTGCATAAGAAAGCCATTGCAATGTAAATCACTAATCCAATATTTGCACATACCAGCAAACAGCCCCGTTGAAATATTCTTCTAAGGTCGAATTTCATATGGCAGACAACGAGCAACGGGCAACCGTTTCCAATTGCCCTGTGAAATGTAGAGACGCGCTATAGCGCGTCTCTACTATAGTGCGTCTCTACATTTCAATTAAACGCCCCCACTTCGGGCATGGCCTTAATAATGACCGAAGTCGATTCATCGGTGGCATAGTTACATCCCCATTCATCGGTTACCGAAGTAACGGTGAATACCGGTGTGATGCTGTTGCCCGGATCGTTGTTAATGTAGAAAATCAGGTCGACGGTGTTGGTGCCGTTGTTCACCTGGTAGTTGTTAAAACTCTGCGGGTTGGGTGAAGGATAGAGTCCGCCGGTACGTACATCGACTGTTGCGCCGATGTTGTAATCCAAATTCCATGTTGTTGCGTCGGAGTTGTTCAGGGTGACCCTGAAAATCACTTCGGTAGCACCGGCATCGTAGCTGGTATTTTCCGGGTTGAAGCCCTGGTTGGCGATCAGTTCGGGACAATCGTTGTTCGACGAGACCAGTTCAACGGTAACAGTGATGCTTTTTACTGTTACATCGTAGGTGCATGTACTGCTGTTGCCGCAGGCATCCGTAGCAGTCCAGACTACCGTGGTAGTGCCTTCAGGGAAGAGTTTACCATCGAGCGTACTTCCGCCTCCGTCGTAGTTATGGGTCAGGCTGCTTACAGTGCAGTTGTCGGAGGCAACAGGATCAAATTCGGCACCATTTACCTCGTAAATACAGCCGCTGTAGTTGGCATTGACTGTTTGTGTCCCCGGGCAGCTGGAAAAAACCGGGGCAGTGGCATCGTTAAAAGTAATAGTTATGGATGCAGTATTTGAAGTTTGACCTGTGTCGTCCTTCACGGTATAAGTGGTGCTGATTGAGCTGCATGCGCTGGCAGGTACCACAGTCAAAAGGCCCGAAGTCGTGACGGTCCATTCGTTTCCTTCGCCATCGGTATAGGTGTTTCCGGCTGTAACCGGAGCTCCTGTAGGATCAAGGATCACAGAAGTCAGGTCAAGTGCACTGTCATCGCTATCGTTGGCGAGCAAATCCAGACCGGAAGCTTCGCTGGTGCAGGTCAGGCTGTAACTGTCGTTGTTGGCAACGGGGGGCGTATTGCAAACACTCACAGAAAAGTTCAGTCCTGCGCTGGTGGCCGTACAGCCCTGGGCACTGGTCACTACCACGGTCACCACATCGCCGTCGCTCAGGGTGCTGGTGGTATAGCTCGTGCTGGCCGAGTTGCTTTGAACGGTAATCCCGTTGATTTTGAACTCGTAGGTACTTCCCCCCGAGGCGGTAAAGGTAACCGACTCCCCGCTGCAAATGGTATTGTCGGCATCGCTCGAAGTAAGCACGGGGGTGGGAAGGGGGTTAATGGTGAGGCTTACAGGTGTTCTCGATGTACTGGTACAGCCACTGGTGGTATTCCGGGCCTCGGCATAATAAGTATAAGTGCCGGCGGCGCTTTCGCCCGATGTATACGACAAGGTTCCAGTTGCAAGTGCCGTTCCTCCGCTTGCAGTGCTGTACCAGTCGGCTGTAGCACCCGAAGCCACATTAACGTTCAATGCGGGATTCGGATTGCCGGCACAAACCGTTTGGTTACCGGTACTGGCAGGAGCAAGAGGAAGACCATTAACATTAACAGTTACACTATTACAGGATGATTCACCACAAGTGTTTTCATAACGAACAAAGTAGGTGGTAGTGCTTGTTGGTGATGCAAGCACCAATGGAGAACCTGTTCCAACAGGGGTGCCGCCACAGCTGCCCGAGAACCATTGAAGGGTCGTTCCTGTTCCTCCCGTTGCTGTTAGGGTAATGCTTCCGGCATCATCGGCACAAAATCCATCACGATCGGATTGGACCGAGGAGGGAGCAACAGGAGCCGGGATCACCGTAATGGCAACAGGCCCGGTATTACTGCCGCTTACACACGAAATAGCATCCGTAACGCTGGAAACACTGATGGTAGTGGAAACCGAGGGTGAAACTTCAACCTCTGTGCCAGAGGTGTAGTTTGTAAAACTCTGGCCATTGCTCAACACCACAATATAAGGTGAGGTTCCTCCGCTAATGTCTACTTTAACTGTCACGCTGTTTCCTGCGCACATGGTGGTCGATGAAACAGCTGACAAGGCAGAGGACAATGCAGGCAAGGATAAATCCCAGGTGCCGGTCAGTGTGTTGCAGTTGTTAACATCCCAAACCCTTACCTTGTAAGTTCCTGAATTGAGACCGGTAAATGTTTTTTCCGATAAGGCGGAAATGGCTGTTGCAATAGTGTCAGAAGTTCCTTTAATTAATTTGTAAATAAAGGGTCCTCCACCACCCAAGTCAGCTACCGTGGCGGTAATGGTCCCGTTACTACCACCACCGGCACAGGTAGGATCATCACCTGCCGTGATGCTTGCTGTAAGGGGAGCGCTTTCAACGATTTCCGTAATCTCTGCGGTTTCACAACCACGGCTGTCCCTAATGATCAGCCCGTAAGTACCTGCAGAAAGCCCGCTCAAATCCTCATCATCGTCAAAGTCGTTGGCGGCATCGGTATCCCAGTCGAAGGAGTAGGGTGAAAATCCTCCCGAAACGTCCAGTTCAATGCTCCCGTTGTTACAGGTGGAAGGCGAGGCAACCGTAGCTGAAACAATATCTTTTGAAAAACTAATGGAAAAATTGTCGATATTGAAATAAGAATTGGCTTCATATTTTCCTCCGGCCACATCATAAATTTCAAAACGAAAAGTATTGATTCCATCAATGAAAGTAACATTGGTTGATGTTTCATCCAGGGTGATGTTGTCTGCAGCAACTTGTGCTGACCCGATTGGAATGTTAAATGCTGGAGAGGCCGCATTGTTTACATACATTCTGATACCAAAATCATCTTTATTGGCGTTTGGACCTCGGGTTAGGCTATAATCAAATGAAATAGTTGGAGTTGTGTTGTCAAGAGTAGCCCCTGTAAGGTCAATACTTCGCGAAATGTCAGATGTACCAGAAAGTGTTAAGTTATTAAGATCAGTGTTTCCAAAGGTTAGTGCATCCCCAAGTACTTTAATTTTATTTTGGTTATCAGTCCCCTCGATCCAATCATTGCTTCCAAAAAAGTTGTATGTCCCATCGTAACCCGAATAACTGGCCTGAGTGCCGTTAAAAGAATGTGCAGCTACATAAACACAAGATTCGGTGGAGATGTTGGGTTCGACTAAAGCAATTCCTGTTTTTACAGATTCACAAGCATTATCATCGGTCACAACAACATAGTATGTATTCTCGCCAAGACCGGTAAACTGATAGGTGGAGTTGTTATTGTTTGTGTTTGATGTTACCAGCGATCCTGAAGGATAAGTTCCGGTGTACAGTTCATAATTAAAGGGAGCGATACCACCCGTAAGGTTGATAGTGATTGAACCATCGGTTAGCGCAGCAGAAGGGTTGGAAGGGGTTGCAGTAATGACTATTTCAGCCGGCTCGGTAATTACAATGCTTACTGAATTGCTGTTGGCATTCAGATTGTCACGTGCCCTGACGGTATAAGTTCCGGGCAGAAGGTCTTCGAATACACCGGAAGACTGACTGGTTGAGAAATTATCGATGGAATAAATATAGGGCCCTGTACCAAGAGTCGCCACCACTTCAAAGGCTCCGTCGTCGGCACCATAACAGGAGATTTGTGTGGTGCTTACTTCTGCGAGGTCGATTGAACCGGGGCCTAACACGGTAAAAGACTCTTCCCAGGTACAATCATTGGCATCTTTCACAGTGACGGTGTAAGTTCCTTCAGCTAATCCTGTAAGGTCTTCAATTTCCCCAAAAGTTCCTGAGCCATTGATGTGGTGCCAGTCGTAACTGTAAGGAGTATCTCCTCCGGCAGCGGTGATGTCGATCGCACCGTTGTTTCCGGTAGTAGCGTTGCTTACCGACGAAGCCGACAAATAAACATATTCAACCGTAAAGGTTGAGACATCGCTGATGGAGTCGCGGCATTCGGTGGGAACGCCTAAATCGGTGATAATGCAGCGGTACTCGTAATTGTCGAGCAGAGAGACATCTGAAATTAGTAAGCTGGAAGTGGTCGCACTGGTAGTGCTCATCGAGGTCTGGCTGTAAACTCCTGCATCGCTCAGATTGGTAAATCCGCTTCCCGAATTGTATTGCCATTGCACATTATAGGGGCCTTCTCCTGTCCACTCAACTGTTATGCTTGTCGGATCTCCATAGCACAAGTCCTGATCGAAGGGCTGTGTGGTGATTTCCGGTGGTCCATAGGCATTGAAAGTAACAAAGGCAACACTTTGTGCTTCACAAGCGACCGATGCTGTAATTCTTTCTGCTCTAATGTAAAAGGTTTCAGTACCGGCTGCTGCAAAAGGAAAAGTGTACAGGGTGATGGTTCCACCGGTTCCCAGCACGGAATATCCGGTGGAGTCACCGGCTGCATTCACAGGAGTATAAATAACCAACTGTTCACTGTTGGTCAATGTGATTTCACCGCTCAATGTAATGCATTCATTGTTTTGGGCTGCACTTATTACTGAAGAAGACAGATCAGGAACCTGACACTGAACCGTCGCTTCAAGATCAAAAGGACTGCTTTCGCATTGGCTTCCTTGTTGCAGCGAAACACTCAATGCCCCGCCAACATATAAATCACCGCTATAAGTTGGTGAGATGTCCACTGTGCCATTACCAGTTCCACTGGAAGTAAAAGTAGTTGTACCAATGGTGTAGCCATCAATCTGCAGGTTGATGGTATAGGAGGTGCTGGCTGTAAGTCCGTTATAATTGACTGGTACAGGGTCGGTGGTATCGTAAATAGTTGCACCCAATGTAAATGTACCGCTAAGGGTGGTCGTGCCGTTAAGCGTTACCGCTGCTGAAAGCGGACTCACTGTTTCGCAGCCATTGCTGTTGGTGGCTGTGGCTGTAATTGCCTGTCCGGTTGAAGCAGAAGCAGATACACTCCATGCTCCTCCTGAAACCGTGGTTGTACCAACCAAGCCAGCATTCACATATACTTGAATGGTGGTTCCGTCGGGTTCCACCGAATAACCCGAGATGGTGCTGATTGAAGAAGCACAAAGATCCACATCCACAACCGGTGGAGTAGTAACACCCTGTCCAACCAACACCCCGGTGGATGGATCAGACAAACAGGTTCCGGAACCTATTTGTTGAGCAGTGAGGGTTATATTACAGATTTCTTCTGGATTTACATAAATTGACCAGGCACCGTTGGTCGTTAATATTTTTTCTCCAATTAATATTCCGTCTGCATACAAAAAGAGGGTTGCACCGGACACGCCTAATGTCCCTGTCACAACATCTGAATTAGGTGCTGTAGCATCGATTGCCGGTGCATTAATCGTACTGGTACAGTTTCCTACATTGAAATAGACTTTTGAAGAGGGACAGGTTGAAGGAGCTTGTGCAATTACATAGTAAGTATCGTCGCTCATACAGTTACCCTGCCCGCCACAGCCAATGTCAATGGTTCCGTTGGCAATATCGGCTGCAGAAATTGTATATGGATTGTTATCAGCCTTGTTACCAATCCATTCGGTATCATCGGCAGCATTGTAAACAGTGAACACTGTGAATTCGGGATAGTCAGCTACATTTAAAATTGTAACACCTTTATTTCCATTGTCAATGGTTACGATACCCGGTATTTCGGTACAGTCAGAACCAACAAAGGTTAGGTTGCATGTACTTAATGAAACCCCTTTACCCGGAGCAGTGGCAGTCGCGTTTAAAACATCTCCCGAAGTAAAAGGGCCCACACTTCCCAGTGACCAGGCGTTGCCTGAAACGGTGGTAGTGCCGATGGAAACATCGTTTAGGTAGACTTCAATTACGGTACCATTTGCCTCATTGCTTGAGCCACTTACCGAGGTTGCGCCTGTTGAGATAGGTCCCGTAATCGTCGGGCATTCACTCCGTATCAGCACCTCTTCTCCAGGAGGAGTGGGGGTTTGGTCTTCAATTAAATCTTCAAAAACATTGTCGAGATTGCTGCCTTCACTGGTGCCTCCCACATCCGACTGTGAATTTGATCCAATGCCCCCGTTGGGATTCATGGTGGTTAAAGCGGCATAACGTAAGGGGGTGCTGGACGAAACGCCCAGAGCCGACAAGGGAACAAAGAAATCGTAAAAATAGTCGGGCGACGAGGAATTGGTGGTAAAGGCTATCGATTGCTGGTAGTTGGTGTCGCCGGTATACGAAGATGAAGCTGCAGGCTGACTGGCAGTTCCATCAATATTATAAACAAATACCCCAAAATTGGTCTGTAGCGAAACCTCTATTTCAAAACCAGGATTCCCGGTAACTGCATTGGGATCGGCATCGGCTCCTGTAAAGCCAAACTTTCCGTCGGTATCGATCAACATCGAATAGGTTTTCGAGTTGGGCGCATAACCATCCAGGCGGAAGCGAAAAATCAGATTGTCACTGCCATCAATGTAAGTAAAGATAGCATTCTCTCCATCTTCGCTGGTTCCTACAATGTCATTAAAAGACCCGGAAGGGCCTTTTACCGGGTCACCCGAAGGATCGGGCCGAACAACAGTAACAACGGGTAGCTCAGTTTCAGTATGTTCATAGTCATTGGCAACATAACCGGTAGAATAAACCGAAGAATAACCATCGCCGTTAGGGTCGAGTACAGCAGCGCCGGTACCAGTGGCCGGCTTAATAATCAAACCCGGCGTCTGTGCCCGTGCTCCTGCTACAAGAAAAATAAATAAAAGTACAATTAACCCTGTGCGCATAGTAATAACTTCCGCCGGACCAGCAGTGAATAGTCATGTAATGATCAATGCTCTGCAATCAGGCATCTTTTGTTCATCCACCCTGTAAACCCGTTAATTAGTCTGCTAGTAAACATCGTCGGACTGCTGTTTGTTCTTTGTTTCCTGTAATTTGTTCTCCATTCAGTCCGCTGATCAACAAATATAGGACAAACGAAATCAAAATGCACCATCCCTCTGGTGAATAATCAAGAAAACAGATTGTTGATTGTTTGTCTGATAGGAATTTTAAGTACGCAGTGCTTTGCTATTTTTAAGCCTTAATGCATCTTTGTGCCAAAATTGCAAAAACATGTCTGGAATACTTTGCCTGGAAAGCTCCACCGAAATTTGTTCAGTCGCCCTGGCCGATAAGGGGAAACTATTGGCTTTGAAGGAAGATCGCAGTGGAATGAATCATTCACGCCTGCTGACCGTCTTTATCGATGAAATACTAAGTGAGCAAAACTTATCAGTCAGTGCGCTCGATGCCGTGGCCGTGAGTGGCGGTCCGGGTTCGTATACCGGTTTGCGCATTGGGGTTTCGGCGGCCAAAGGACTTTGTTTTGGTGCCGGGCTGCCCCTCATTGCCATCAGTCCGCTCGAAGCCATGGCCCACGAAGTAAGGATCAACAGCCATCAGTACGGAATCGAATTGAACGAAAGCGATTTGCTGGTGCCCATGATCGATGCCCGCCGCATGGAGGTGTATTGCATGGTGAGCGATGTCAACGGAAAACCGGTTCAGGAAGTGCAGGCCCTGGTCATCGACGAGGAAGCACTGAAGCAGTGGCCGCAACAGCGTTTGCTCTATTTTGGGAATGGGGCCGAAAAATGTCAGCCGGTATTAAGGGGCGAGAATTATCACTATGTCGATGGGGTCGTCGCTTCGGCCAAACACATGACTGCCCTGGCAGAAAAGAAATTTCTGGCTGCCGACTTTGTCGATGTGGCCTACTACGAACCCTTCTACCTCAAAAACTTTATCGCCACCATCCCGCGCAAGAATGTGTTGGGGAGGTAGGAAAGGAAAAAGTCAATAAGGAAAAAGAAAGCGATGGAAAGCGGTTGAAAAAGCTTGTTGGTTGTTGGTTGCTGGTTGGCGGTTGCTGGTTGCTGGTTGTCGGTTGCTGGTTGTCGGTGTGCGAATAGTGGAATGCTAACTTGCTTCGAAATGGAAAGCAATAGAAAAGGATTGAAAGCAATAGGAAGCAATTGAAAGCGATGGGAAGCAATTGTCTTCACCTTTGCATGGAATGGAAATCTTCGCAATAGCTTTCTTATGAACTTATGTACTTATTCACTCAGGAACTCAGGAACTCAGGCACTCAGGTACTCAAAAAAAACCACAATAGAAACAATAGGACACAATAGAAAAGGATTGAAAGCAATAGGAAGCAATTGGAAGCGATGGGAAGCAATTGTCTTCACCTTTGCATGGAATCGAAATCTTCGCAATAGCTTTCTTATGAACTTATGTACTTATTCACTCAGGAACTCAGGCACTCATGTACTCCGCCCAATGACTTTCTGACTTTATCCTCTCAGGACTTAGTGTCGACAGACAAATTTTCTGCTTTGACGACATCCTGATTTTGAGTAATGACTAAACAAGTGTTAATTCAGGTATTCGTTCAAAATGCTTTCTGTTGATTGTTTTTAGGGGCAAACGATACACCAATGCGCTGGCAGCGATGAAAATGTCCCTAAATTCAATGATTTTATTTGTTTTGCGCAAGTGATGGTATATTTGGCTGGACTTTTTTGCAACTACTAAATCAAATGGCAATACTGGAATGTCTTCTGTTAATATCCTGATATCGGCTTCTTTTTCCGGAGTTGGTGCACCCATGTATAATTCGTAAATAGTTACGGCAGATAGGTATAAGGGTATATCATCGGCTATACCGAACAGGGTGGTCGCCTTCTTGTTCTTTGCTCTCAGAAACTCAATGAATACCGATGTGTCAATTACCATTCCTGAACTTTCCATTGCCTGAATGCTTTTTGATTCTCTTCGAAAGCTTTGCAATCTTCAGCCGACCATGCAGAAACACCCAGGATCTTTTTCTTATACAAAGCCAGCTGATTGCTGTTTTCATTTTTTTGCCGGCTTAGCAAAATATCCAGAAAATCATTGAGCTCCTGCTTTCTGCTTCTGCTTAATTTGTTGTATTTGATCGTGATATCATCCATCGTTTTTTTACAAAGATATGAAAATACAATGATTTGCTAAAGAGGAAAGTAATGGAAATCCGCCAGCTGGCGTACTGCTTACCTGCCCTGTGAAATTCGACGTAAGGAGAATATTTCTACGGGGCTGGTTGCTGGATGCTGGTTACTGGATGCTGGTTACTGGTTGCGAATAGTGGACTGCTAACTTGCTTCGCAATAGCTTTCTTATGAACTTATGCACTCAGGTACTCAGGAACTCAGGCACTCCCTCATTCCCTCCCTCTGGCTCAATATTTGTTTGAATACCGTACATTGTAAAACGGAAACCATGAAACGAGCATTCATCATCATACTATGTATCGCTGCCCTGCTTCGGCTGGAGGCAAGGGAGCCGCTTGAGCGGATGGGCTTCGAGATTCGTTTTGGCCTTGTAAAAGGAGGAGCCGCCCTGTATGAACTGAGCGACACCCTCTACGACGGCAAACGCCATGTGCATTCACAGCTGCATGCCTACACCACCGGACTGGCCCATGTGCTCTACGAGGTCGACGATCGTTTTAGCAGCATCATTCATCCGGACGATTTTCTTCCGGTAAAAGCCAACAAAGTACTGAGAGAGAAAAAATACCGCTTCAACAACGAGGTCATCTTTTACCATCCCGACAGTACCGCCTTCAGTCAGCGTTCGGGCTGGCATCCTGTGTCTCCGGGCGTGGGCGACGTGTCGGCCCTGCTGTTTACACTGCGTAATACAGGCTGGCTCGACCAACTGGTGGAAAACGAGCTCATTGAAATCTCGTTTTGGGATACCGACGAGTGCTACCCGCTTCAGCTTCGCTACACCGGAACCGACATTATTACCACCCGCATAGGAAGCTTCGAATGTTACCGGCTCGAGCCGCTGCAGGTGGCCGGTCGTTTCTTTAACAAGAAAAATCCAATGAACATCTGGATCAGTACCGACGAACAAAAACTGCCCGTTTTGATGGAACTTAATTTCACCATCGGAACCGTCAAGTGCGAACTGGTAAGTTATCTGCCTGAAGGGTAAGGAAAGTCATTGAGGAAAAAGTCAGAAAGTCATTGAGGAAAAAGTCAAAAGTTCATCCTGTGTCTTGCCCGAACAAACAGTAGAGACGCACTATCGTACGTCTGTCAGAAAGAAAATGGTCATTGTCCGGAAAGTTTTGGGCGGAGTACCTGAGTGCCTGAGTTCCTTAGTACCTGAGTGAATAAGTTCATAAGAAAGCCTTTTCGAAGCAAGTTAGCATTCCACTATCCGCAACCAGTAACCAGTAACCAGTAACCAGCCCCGTAGAAATATTCTCCTAAGGTCGAATTTCACAGGGCAGGCAACCAGCAACGAGCAACCAGCAACCAGCAACCAACAAGCTTTTTCAACCGCTTTCCATCGTTTCCAATTGCTTCCCATTGCTTTCATTCAATCCTTTTCTATTGCTTTCCACTATTCGCAACGAGCAACAAGCAACGAGCAACGAGCAACAAGCAACAAGCAACCCGCAACCAGCCCCGTAGAAATATTCTCCTAAGGTCGAATTTCACAGGCAGGCAACCAGCAACGAGCAACCAGCAACCAGCAACCAACAAGCTTTTTCAACCGCTTTCCATCGTTTCCAATTGCTTCCCATTGCTTTCATTCAATCCTTTTCTATTGCTTTCCACTATTCGCAACGAGCAACGAGCAACGAGCAACGAGCAACAAGCAACAAGCAACGCGCAACCAGCCCCGTAGAAATATTCTCCTAAGGTCGAATTTCACAGGCAGGCAACCAGCAACGAGCAACCAGCAACCAGCAACCAACAAGCTTTTTCAACCGCTTTCCATCGCTTCCAATTGCTTCCAATTGCTTTCAATCCTTTTGAGTAGCTTTCCACTTTCCACTATTCGCAACCCGCAACTCGCAACCCGCCCCGTAGAAATATTCTCCTAAGGTCGAATTTCACGGGGCAGGCAACCCGCATCCCTTTATGAAACCCAAGAACTAAGCAGTATGTTAAATCGATTTTGTCATAGATTGTATTAACTATGTAAAATAAAGAATAAGACCTAAAGGACTGATTCTTTGTTTTTATGTTAATATGGGATTTGGATTAAATTGATGCTGGCTGAGTATTTATTTTCAATTATTATCCGTCTTTTGACAAACATCCTTCTTTTTTTCTCCAATATTTTCTTTTCTTTGTTTATTGTTGTCTTTTAAAGTTTTGATTAAGCAATCAATCAGGTGAGTATTATGTTATTCATCTGTTTAGATAACCTGGGTGGATGTGTGTTAAGTATTTTTATAGGTGGCTGTTAGCAACAGGTTTGTTGCTATGCATTGTAAGCGCTTTTGCGCAAGATATTACACCTGAAAGTGAATTGGGAGCAGATCATCTGCTTGAGCCCTATTCAAGTCAGGGAGATGTTTTGTGCCCTTCGGCGGCTTCCTACCCAAGTACACGTATTTTTAGAATTACGGCCGATCAGGAAGATTTGGGTGATCCCGGTGCAAACCTTTTTGAATGGTATGTGTATGGTGGTACCATCATTAATTACTCTGGCAGCATCGAGGCTGCACAAAGCAGTGAAGAAAAGCCGGTATCTTCAGGGATCAACCTTACAACAATTACCTTAAGAGGTGTTGATGGAACCGACTCGTGGATTGAAGTCCAATGGGACGAAGCCAATGCCATCGATGCCTGGATTGCTGTTCGGCAAAGCAGTGAATGGCTTTGTTCTGATGGTTTGTGGCGGGTTTTTGAACAGGAAATCGGAAATGAAGCCCCCGTATTTGGAAAGGTTCCTGCCGACATTTCACTGCCATTTGCCTACACTGCGTCTGCCTACTCCTTGCCCTTGCCCGAAGCAACTGACGATGCCTGTTGTACCAGCCCGCTAATTTATACCTATGTGGTCGATCGCCCTGTTTCAGGACCTACTGCCGTTATAACTTATAATCCATCTGACCTTAGTACCTTGAATGTTTACCTTGAAGAAGGCGAGAACGAAGTAAGCTGGACGGTTTCCGACGGGGCGCGATCAATTGAGCATACTTATACAATTACTGTTGAGCCGGTCTTCGACATTACCAATGTGGCCTGGACGAGCACTACATGTGACGCTGATAACGGAATGGCCTTTGTGTCGCAACTTACACCTTTGGCTGAGAATCCCAACCGAACAATAGAATATAAGTTCAATTCCGACGACTGGAATGCTTCTTCTTCAAAAACAGGGCTGGCGCCCAATGTCAATCATACCGTGCAGGCCCGTCTGGTTTACAGTGTTGATCCCTATGCCGACGGTAATCCTGTTAGTTATACTGAAGAATCAAATACCTACACCTTCCAATTGGCTGCCTATGCCAGCCAGGCGGTCGATAAAGTGCTCGATCCCGAAGTTCACACTACTGACATTTCGCTGGTGGCGACCTCTTGCGGTAACAATGCCGATGGGCGTATTACGATGAATCCCGACGCCATGCTTGCCCAAAACCGTTCTCTGCAGTTTAACGGTAGCAGTGATTATTTATTATTAAACAAAAATTACACGACACCGCTTAGTGAGTTTACCCTGGCTGCATGGGTGAAAACTACGGCCAACGACGGAACCATTTTATCCTTCGATAAAAATGTCTTTTTCAGTCTGGGGGTTTCTGGCGGACAGTTGCAATTATCGACTACTTCGACCGACGGGCAAAGTAATTCGATACTGGTCGACGGGGAGATCAATAAAATCAATAACGACGAGTGGCACCTGGTGGTCGCTACCTTTGGAACGAATGCAGCGAGTGATGTGGTATACGACATCTACCGCGACGGAGTGGCGGTTGAAACGGCGGTTGCCCACAACGGAAGTGGAACCATCGGCCGGGATGCAGCGCTTGATGGTGATGAATGGACGCGCTATGGTGCAATTGGAGCTGTGCTCCGGTCAAGCGCCTTTGAAGCCTTGGGTCAGGCTTATTTCTTTAGTGGTTCGCTTGCCGAAGTCGGGATCTGGAATGTTCGTTTAACACCTGAGCAGGTGCTTGAAATGAAACGCAACGGCATGGTGAATACAGCGGTGGCCATGACCGACCATTTTGCATTCAATAACCTTCCTTCGAATGTGAACGTACTCAATGCGGTGCCCAATGTGTTGACCGATGTAGCCAGTTCAACGGCCAATGGGAGCTTTGCACGCTTTTACAATGCTTCGGCACTTGAAGATGACGCCCCAAAATTGTACTCGTGGAACGATGACCTTACCCTTGTAAGCACCGAGCGCGAAGGACTCAGCGCGGGTGAACCCGGTTATGTTTTTAATGTGAGCGATATTTTTGGCTGTGGAAAAGTAGACAATGCTGCCGATCCCTATGTCATTCCCAATGGCGATGAAAGTGATCCTTATCTCCTTTGGAATGTGGCCATCGAAAAAGAAGCCACCCAAAGTACCCTTGCCGCAGTCGATGTTTGTGGTACGCCCATGAACGAAGGGATGGCGGTGGATGGCAATCTGGAAAGCATCTGTTCCTTTACCGAAACAGAGACAGAAGCAGGTAATGAGCCATGGTGGCAGGTCAATCTGGGTAATTCGTATCCCTTGAACAGAGTGCGCATCCATGCGCATCAGGCTTTAGCTGCCTTCGATGTACTGGTTTCACCGATCGACTTTCCTGCAGGTCGCCTGGCCGATGACTGGCTTTTGGCCGGCGTTACTGTTGTTTCAGGAACACCCCTTGGTGCCGGAGCAAGCGCTGACGTGATTTTCCCGGCCAATACCAATGGCTCTTTTGTCAGGATTCGTCTCCACGATGATACGGGAACCGAAATCCTTTCGCTTAACGAGGTGGAGGTCCTCACAGCTTATCCCGATCCCGATTTGCGTCAACTCTATCTTGCCGATGAATGTACTTACACCATCAATGGTGACGAAACAACCATCGATCCGGTACCGGTCGATGACTGTGGCGAACTGCCACAAATCAGCTATCAGTATACCGATCCGCAGACGGCTGCCGATGAAACAGGGGTGAGCCTGGTGGGGAGTGTATGGAGCATGGATTATTACACCGTTAACTGGACGGCTGTCGATGAAAACGGCAATACCGGTACGCTGACAACGACCTACGATGTGGTGGATGAAGCGCCACCTTATTTTAATGACAATCCGTTTGATGCCATTCCTGATGAAATAACCTGGTGCGATGCACTGGAATTTACACTGCCCATTCCCGATGTGGATGACAACAACCGGCTGTGCAACCATTTACAGTCCCTAACCCTGCTTCGGAACAATACCGTGATTTATACCGTTCCGGGAATCTCGACCTACCCGGTAGGAAAACCTGAAAACACACCGGTGCTGGCGGCTAACATGTTAACCGGCACCTACGACTACACCTGGCGTGTGGTGGATGCAAGCGGCAATGAGGCAAGCCGTACTTTAAGTATTACTACCCAGCAACAACCCATCCTGAGTGAAGTAAAATATTCTCCCATCACCTGCCAGGGAAGTAACAACGGGCGTGTCTATTTCTCAAAAATTGATGTCGAACCCGACAAGGACATTGTCTATATTTTAAAAAGCACTACGGGAACACAAACGGAATATACTCATACTTCGAACGTATTTACCGTAACGACCGATCCGGTAGTTGAAACCGATCTGGGAATCATTCCGGCCAACGATACCTATCAGGCCTGGTTGGAGGTGGATGGCTGCCGTACACCCACGGCCTATCCGCAGGACCTTGTAATTCGAAATCCTCAGGCACTTTATACTGTTAATGACATCACCCATGTGCTTTGTTTTGGTGACGACGATGGAGCCATCGATGTGGATCCCCGTGGTGGCAATGGAGCTTATGCACTGCATCTGATTGGGGAAAGCGATCCCGCCACCTATGTTTCGGCACCGGCTTATCCCGAAATTCAACTCGGCGAAATGGGGATGATCGAAGCGTGGGTGTACATCGATTCCATTGCCGATGGGGGAATCAACTGGAATGCCGGCATTTTTGGACTTCCCAACAACGGGAATGGCTATGGTTTTCGCATGGCCGATGGTGATCTGCAGTTTTATGTGGGGGGTGAATTCATTAATGTAGATCCTGTCGACCACAATGTCATTGAGCGCACCTGGATCTATCTGCGCGGTGAATGGAACGGTTCCGATGTGGCAAACACACCTTACCTTACTTTTGAAATCAGTACACTGGGTACCAATTCCGAAAATCGTGCAGCCGCTTTTGCAGCCGATGCAGGAGCCGATAATGTTTATATTGGCAGTCTGAACGATGGTGATGACACGCACAATCTGAAAGGTTTTGTTCGTTTTGCACGTATCTGGAATGAGCAGATCGATGCACAGACGATTGCACAGAACCTTTACCTTGCATCGCCCATCGATCCCGATAACAAGCTGGTAGCCAACTATCCTATGTCGGGTGGTGCGACAACTTCGACTGTAAGCAATTCTGCGAATCCTTCGCAGGCAGGAGCGGTTATTGGTGATTACCTGCGCCAGGCCTATGCCTATTACTGGCTGGCCCCCGATGGCAGCTATGTGGGAAATGAACAGGACATTGCCGGGCACAGTGCCGGTATTTATACCCTGACCCTGATAGATCCTTATGGTTGTGAACAGGATTTTCCCATCGAAATTGATACCCGGGATGAAATAGCGCCGGTGTTGAATTTTTACAGCGATAATGCCCGCAGCAATCCGCTGCCCATGGGCGATCCCATAATTCGTTACACTTCGCAAAGCGATGGGGGCAATACGGCCGGGAATTGTGAATACATCGCCTACAACGATGAGTTCAATCCGCGCATTACCGATGGTACCTGTGATCCCGATGAGGTCGACATCACTTATGCCTGGCTGGATGGCGATTTGTTTGTTGATGACGATGCAGAAGCTGGAAATGATCCATCGGATCTTGATACGCGGGTGATGACCGGCATCAGCACCCTGCGCTGGACGGCCAACGATGGTGCCAATACCTCGACCAGGGAAATTAGCTATTACATTGTTGACGATACAGAGCCCACCGATCCGGTCCTGCCCGATGTATACCTGTCAATGCCCGACGATGATTGTGAGTACCTGGTAACTGATACCTCACTCGATCCCGACCCAACTTCACCCGATATCGACAATTGCGGAA
Source organism: Roseimarinus sediminis (assembly GCF_050433125.1). Classification (NCBI taxonomy): domain Bacteria; kingdom Pseudomonadati; phylum Bacteroidota; class Bacteroidia; order Marinilabiliales; family Prolixibacteraceae; genus Roseimarinus; species Roseimarinus sediminis. The sequence goes on from NZ_JBNPXV010000014.1 coordinate 60,107, forward strand.
CCGGTATCCTTACCAACGACTTAAACGGAACTGCTACCTTAGAGGACCACACTTTCGATGTGGGTACGTATACCGTTACCTGGACTTACACCGACCGTGAATTCCCGGGGGTAAGCCGTAACGAGGAAAACACCGAAGATATACCGTATTCAATATCCTTTACACAAAATATTATTGTGGAAGACAATACAGCACCTGTCCCAAGTTGCAAGGCAGCTGTAGATATCGCTCCTTTACAACTTGATATCAATGGTGATGCCTTTATCGATTACCTGGATGTGGATCAGGGATCATCCGACAACTGTGTTGATTTGGATGCCATTGTGATCACAAAAGACATCAGCGACGATATCTCTACGACCAACACAATCAGTCCCGATGCCAACCCTTACTGGGAAGTAGCGTTCAATACCGACTACGTATTCACTACCTTAAGCCTGCAGGTAAACGAAGCAATGAACGAATACTGGGTGTTGGTTTCCAATACGGGGACTTTTGAAGAAACAGGTGGTGATTTGCTCAACCCGCAATGGGGCGACGACGTGGTGTATTATGAATATTATAATACCGGCGATGTATCGGGTGCGGTGAATATTCCCATTGATCGTATTGCTGACCCGGGAAGCCATCTTCGTATATGGCGCATTCCAACTTCACCAAGTATTTATTCCATGGATATTGATGTTGTTGAAATCTTTGGCACCAGCGATTTGGCCAATGCCACCGAGTTTACCTTTACCTGTGACGATGTGCGCTATATTGCCGGAGCAACGGTACGCGATAAGGGAGATTTTTCCCCCATCAACATCCTGCTTTCAGCCATCGACATTCATGGCAATGTGGGATCGTGCATGACTCAGGTAACTGTGCGCGACGACGAGCCCCCGGTGGTCATCACCCAAAGTGCCAATATTGAAGTTCATCCCGATATGGGTGGTACTATTAACCTGAACGATTACATCGATCAGATTGATAACGGAAGCTATGACAACTGCTACGGGACCGATGGTATTGCCGACCGCTGGATAACCCCTGAAGAACCTATTACCTGTAGTTTTATTGGCTCCCTGCCCGTAACGCTGCACGTGGTCGATCAACACGGAAACCCGGCTTCTAAAACCGAAACAATTAACATTGTTGATGGTACGGAACCCAACATTGCTGCCTATGCAAGCATTAGCCTGCCCATTGGCCCCGATGGTTATTACGTGGTACGACCCGAAGACATCCTCGAAGTTGTAGAAGATAATTGTACCGACCTGGCTGATTTGGTTTATACCATCGATCCCGATACCGTTTTCTGTGCCGATATCAAAAATGGCTTTGGAGGTTTCATCGATTTAAGCATTTCGGTAACCGACAGGGGCAACAACACGGCAACGATCAATTTGCTGCGCGAAGATGAAATCGTATTGGTTGAAGATTTATTGGAGCCTACCTTCTCATTAAGTAGTTATACCCACACCATTCCCTCAACGGGTTCGGCCCCCATTTATTTCGACGACATTGTAAAAGACGGCAACCTGCACGATAATTGCACCGACCGTGCCGATTTATTGCGTTACATCCGTTACGAAGACGATGTGTTAACATTAGACCCCGATGAATGGTGTGGTTATGGTAATGAGGGGGGCGGAACAACTGCTGTTAGTAACCTGGCCGGCCAGGCCACCGTTACTGGTTCAACTGCACTAAGCGGCCACTCACGTTCTTATGTAAACGACGACAATCCGGCCGGATATACTACTGCTTCGAACATGACCTACTATGCAACCAGCGATGTAGCCGGTACCCGTACCATTCAATACAATTTTGCCAAGAAGTACGAATTTGATAACATTGAAGTACTTTGGGCCGATATTGCTGCCGATGATGGAAATGAAGCCTTAAGTCATGACGGGACATACATGGATGACACTGATATAACTACAGGCGGTTCAACCAGTAATAGTTCAAACATCCGAGACGATAACACCTCATCAGTTATGACCATGGAAACCGGAACGGCAGCAGCCGACGCTTTCTGGGTGCAGTATGAATTTAGTCAACCGGTAATGGTAGCCAATTGCCGTTTGCGTTGGGGGGCTGGAAGCAGCCTGGAAGCCAACTCGACCATTGAATACGAAGACCCCGATAACCCGGGCACATGGATCAGTTACGGAACCATTGAAAACACTACGGCTTACGCTTCAATTTTAACCATAAACGCAGCCGCTTCCATTGAGAAAATTCGCCTCAGTTATGATCCCGCAAATGGAAATACCCCGGTAATTGCCGAATGGTATGTATATGGCCAGGCTTGCTCGCCATATGCCGGAAAAGAAGTTGTTAGTGTTGTTGATTTTCCAGGTGAAATATTGGTAAGTCATGATTGGGAATATTTGGAAAGTGTTGATATGAATGATGGTGGCAACCAATTGGATTATATTAATGATGGCGACGACGCTGGCGACACATATTACTATGTTTACAATCAGAACAGCAACGATGCCTATGGAGAATGGATTGAATATCAGTTTTATAATGTAATGACTTTTACATCTACCGAGATATATTGGACTACAAGGAATGACCGGGAGGCAAGTGCAGCAAAAATACAATGGCACGATGGCAACCAATGGCAGGATGCAGGTGCTATAGGTACGGCTGATGATGCATATCGCACGTTGGATTTATCAGGAATAAGCTCCGATAGGTTGAGAGTTGCATTCACAACTCCGAATAACTATGATTATGTTCGTTTGCGTAACTGGAGAGTGTATGCTGCTCCTTGTGCATCGGCAACAATTCCTTCGCTAATAACTGATATAAATGAAGATGATAGCTACCTTGAGGATGCCGACGTTTATGCTTCAGCAGATATTGGCGATAAGGATCACTTGCGGGATGGAAATACTAATTCTCAGTGGGTGCCAAATACCTCTGGTAGTTGGGAATCGCATTGGGTACAATACAATTTTAAAGAGGAAATAGTTTTTACAGGGTATTATATAAACTGGAGGAGTCAAAATACTAGTAGGCTTCGTAACGTTGAAATTCAATATGAACAGTCACCTGGAGTATGGGCTGATATTGTTTCAATTTATACACCTGGAAATGGGGAAGAATCTGATAATGGTTTTTCAGTACAAGCTCAGAGTTTTAGAATAAATCTTGATGTCAGGGATAATGCAGGTATCGATGAATGGTCAATTGATGGTTATCCCAGTACAGGTTTAACTTTTTCCGACTGTTGGGTAACCCAGCCCGCAACATTGTATAATTGCCCCACTGTTAGCACCCAACTTCCCATACTTAGGCCAACAACGGCCACTGTTGAATATTCTGACGATGGAGGCACGAGCTGGTCAACTCCTGTTGCGGTGGGTACAACGGCTTTTCCTGCCGGAGCAAACGATACCGACCTTGATGGGGGTAATCCGGTTGAAGCCAATGCCCTGCGCTTAACATTCGATAATTCAGCAGAAGAGGGTAATATCGGTCTTTACGAGTTCCGCACCTTTGGCCGCCGCATACCACAAACCGGCGACGAAACGGTAATTGGTGCCTGCATTACTCATGATTGTACCCACGTACATAAAGATATAACCGTACACCTTAAGGCCGTTGATGAATCGGGCAGGGAAGGTATTGAAACTGTTATAGTGCCGGTTGAACCGTATTTTGATATCTATACTATAGATATTAAAGACTGTGGTTTTACAGGAGAACGTTATTACCCTACTATTACCGGCCTGTCAGGTAATCAGACATATTCTTATACTTGGCAGGAAATCCAGGACCGTTCAGGAGCTACTGGCACAGGAAGTCACCAATCTCTCTTTTTAAGATATACAGATTATGATCCAGATGATTGCCCACGCTTTAATAATCAGAACGATACCTGGACAACTGACTATTTAACTACCTATACCATGCCTGTAGCGGGTATTGATTGGATTGAACTACTAACTTCAGGTTGTAGCTCTAATCTTGCTGATGGTAATAGATACCGAATTCGACTGGATGTAGTAGATAACAACACTTGTTATGATTTTAAATACTACGATTTTGAGTATATTGGTGCTACTTCTTCAGCTACATCTATAGACAGCCTCGAAAGTTGTGTTGGTGACGAGGAAACCTATCAGATAAAATTTGCTCCTCAAAAGACCTGGCTGCAGCAGAGCTCTTGTCGTTTTTATTGGGACGATATCAATACTGGTACCATTGATGAACTTGACGAATTGGAAGCAAACGGCTTGGTAACTGTTATTGATGGTGGAGCATCTTTTGGCGATGCCGGTACCAGTTATGGTGATTATTTTGTTACCCTTCGATTTGATAAATCAACCAAAGCGAATGGTGATGCAACTACCGATTTGATTTATAGTTATAAAGCTCGTGGACTCCATCCATTTTGGGTTTCTACCGACTCAATAATTAGAACTGCAGGGGTAGGAGGTCAGTATGAAAGTGGATATTTTCTTTTAATTAATGATTCTGTTACTGGTGGTCCATATTTTACAGCAGATACACCATTGCGCAACCAAACTGTAGCAGAAGGTAGAAGTTATATTCGGGTTTCTTTTAATCGAAGTGGTGATACAACTCCTAATGATGATTCCTATTGGTGGTATGGCGACTATGATTCTAATTGTCTTGAGACAAGGAAATACCGTATTACTGTTCACGAAGTTGCAGAGCCCATCATCGAAGCCACTTACGACATTGTACCCGATGGTTCTTCTACCTGGTATGAATTTACCGGAGATCCGCTGGTCGATGAAGCTAATTTCCCCATTTGCGTACGCGATACCATCACCTACCGGGTTAAAAATTACGAGGCTGCTGAGTTTGCCTACCTCGACTGGAACTTTGAAAGTGAACATGCGGAGCCCGTTCCTACCGGACGTCGCCTGGCCGGAGGTAACGCTTACGACCAGACCATCCAGATGGTTTGGGATGTTTATTCAGGCGATCCGGCTTACATGCCCCGATTAACGGTGCGTGGGTACAACGAACTGGATTGTACGGGCGATGTAGCAGTAGTAACACATACCTTTAATGATGTAACACCTCCAGTGATAAGTATTCCGGCCGATGTGCTGGTGGAAAATGAACTGGGGCAATGCGGGCGCATGTTTACCAATATACCGCCACCCGAAATGAGTGACGAATGCGGCAGACCTGATATCAGCCGCATTGAAAATTATTGGTGCGATATTGATTTTCAGAGCGATGGAACAGCCGACATCGAAGGGCGTAAGAATGCAGCCGCATTTTATCCGGTTGGAGTGCATACCATTACCTGGTATGCCGTTGATTACAGTGGCAATATAACCATCGCCGCAGACAATCAGTATACCTTAACCGTGCTCGATACCGAAGCCCCTGCCTTTACATCGCAGCCCGGACCTGTGGGCCCGCTCTATACCTCGGTTTCACCAGGTGAAAATTGTACTTATTTGTATACCGCTGCCGATCCAAACAGAGACGTACCTGCCAACGATGTATGTGAAGGGGCTGTTACACCGGTAGCCAATATCTGGCATTTCAGTGCAGTGGACGATGATTATACCATTCTTGATCCCGTTCATGTTGATGTGGAAACGCTGCATGGTGTTAAATTCCCGGTAGGCAAGTCAAAAGTGGTGTGGACGGCCAACGACGGAGTCGACAACAGTGCACATACCGGTTACACTGCCGATGGAAACGAAGCAAGTGTTGAGTTTATAGTAACGGTAATTGATGATACTCCTCCAGGCGTTGCTGATGATGATTTGGGAAGGGATGGCATTCAACTGGAACCGATTACCGTGAATACCAATGTCGATCAACCCGGGGCGACCTTTGATGTGATTGTTGGTCCCGATTATTTGGGAACGACCCCTGTTACGCCCGACGATTATACCTTATTTTATCCAGGTTACGATACCGATGCAAACATAACTGATCCGCTTAATTTATTCAGTGACAATTGCAGTAGCGATTTTTCATCTGATTTCATCAGTCGCAGTGATGGAGAGTTAAACGAGACCATTGAATTTCCGGTTGGAACCACCACCATTCGATGGCGGATATTTGATTTTCCAGGCAACAGGACAGATGTTTACCAGGATGTAATGGTGCTTGACACCCAGACCCCCGAGTTTCGTGACAATGCTGATGCTAACGTTGCCGAAGATTTTGCTGATCGGTCAATTACTTATTGCCAACGCAGCAACTATCGTATTCCCATTCCGCGTACCTATTGGGACAACGTGCAGGTGGAGGAACTGGCTTATACCGTTGTTAACAACACCACTGGTGCAACCGTGCTTTCGGGTTCACTCTTGCATTCCGCTTCTCCAAACTTTACAGTAGGAGGTGTACCTTACCTGACTGCATTTAATTTTGATGATGCCTCACTGGATGTAGCTGACCGCGTGGATGAAGAAAATGGAACAGACTATACCATTAGTTGGACCGCCATTGATGGTGCCACACCAGCACCGTTTAGCAGTGCTGTTCAAACTTATAATCTCCGCATACAAATGCAGCCCCGCTTTAACCATGCCACCACCGAACCCATCGACTGCGGTGGCGATCAGGCACGGATTACCGTCGATGTGGCCCCGGGAGCTACCGATGCCGAAAGCATGGATCTTTCTCAGGAACATTTTATTCGTTACGAAGGCTACCCACTGAATCCGGGTGATGCTGGTGCCCCCGAATTTAACATTGGTTTTGGATGGCAAAACAGTCCGGTATTCGATTTCAATGTGAGTGGTGACAATGAATTTACCGTGCGGATGCGGGTGAATGGCTGTGAAGCACCCGACCAGATTACCGTAAGCATTGTGGCGCCCGAAGCGGTCATTCTTGATACCGAAGTGCAGCAGCATGCCTCCTGTCCTGAGAACAAGGATGCCGCCCTCTCGGCTTCCATGAGTGGCGGGGTACCCGGTCAGCCGCATTTTACCAACGGAACACAAAACTTTACGGTGAGTGATACCGATTACGATCAGCTTGATATTACAAGTGCAGGCGCCATTGAAGCATGGGTCTATCTCGATGCCGAAGGATCGGCTGTGATTGTGAACAAAGGAACCGCTTTTGGCCTGAAGATTAATCATGACGGAGGCAGTGGAGAATCGTATTTTGCTGTGTTTGCCGATGGCGATGAACTGCAATCGACCTACGCCGTAACAAGCAGACGCTGGTACCACGTGGCCGGCTGGTGGGATGCTTCCGGTTTATCGATCAGGGTCGATAAGGTCACGACCGATTCGCAGGCAGGCAGTTACAGTGCAACAGCAAACAATGAGGTACTGACCATCGGGGGAACCGGTTTTACAGGTATCATCAGAGATCTCAGGGTATGGGATTTAAGCATAGCCGGGCATGCCTTTGCCACCGGAGATATTTTCCCCGGGTCTAAATTGCGCGGCGATGAGACCGGGCTGATGGGTTACTGGGACATGGGCGAAGGGCAGGGAAATGCTGCCAATAAGCGCGTCGGTTTTGGTAATGATGCCCTGCCTTCCGATGTGGCCATCTGGGCCGACCTGCTTCCTCAGCCTGGTATTTACACCTGGGAGCGGCTGGCCCCCGGAGGTGAATTTTATCAGACTTTTTCCTTGCTTTCCGATCAGTCGAACCTGTACCTGCAGGAACTGGAAGTAGGTTCTTACCGGATTTCCTATGTCGATCAATATGGTTGTGCCGCTTCGAATACTTCCTTTAAATTGCTTTATGCCGTCGATAACGAACTGCCCGAATACACTTATCCTGTAAGTGGTGAATGGGCTGCCAAAGTAGCCACCATTACTACCGATGAGGATGTATGTACGGCCACGCTTTCCACACAGGAACTGGCCAATTTGTATACCCCCGACATTTCGGATGTCGATTGTGGTGACTGTGAATTCCAGACCAACTGGCGGGTAGTATATACCCCCACCAACGAGTTGTTGTTTAACCAGGATTATCACAGCGATTTTATCGACCAGGCCTTGATCAATGCCGTTCTAAAAAATCAGGCCGGCGATGGAACCAATGTAGTTCGCATTATGGTTTCTCAAAACGGCCTCGATAATTTTGATGAACCCGAAGAATACATCATTCAGTTGATCGATGATCAGGATCCGGAGCCGGTAGGTAAGTTTAACGAAGCCATCTCGCTTGAGCTTAATAATACGCCGAACGGTGGGGGAACCGTTACCCTGAATGCGGCCGATTTTGACAACGGAAGCGATGATAACTGTACGAAAGACCCTGAGCTGTTGAATCCTCGATTGGCAACACCCAGTCCGGCCCAAATTGCCGGTGGAACATTCAACCCCAATAATGCAAGCGATCCACTTTGGGTGGAGAACGCTCCCTTCGATTGCGACGATGTGGGCAATACCGTTCAGTTGTATTATCAGGTGACCGATGAAAGTGGTCGATCGTCATGGATTACCGAAGCGACCGAAATCGTAGTCCGCGATTTGCATCCGCCTGTTTTTCTTTCCACCAGTCAGCTGATAGCGGGTGAATGTGCGACAGTCAATGCCGATAATGTGAACTTGGTCCCGGCTTATACTTTATATGGAGAAGATTATCCGGCCAATGATATTCGTTTCAATCCCGACGATTTTACCGATAACTGCGATGTGGTACATGCACGCTTTAAACTGAAATACCTGTGGGATGGTGACATGGCCGCCGGGAATATCAGCTATACGAACAACGATTACGATACCTTTGGTTATCCTGCTTTTGATGCAGGAGATCAAAGTACCTGGACTGTTAACCTCGATCCGACCGTTGATTCCGAAGGAAATAGCATCGCCTATTACGACGGTACCACCGAAGTGTATTTCGAGTTGACCGATAAATCGGGCAATCGCACCGAAGTGCTGGTTTATACGGTGTTGGTATTACCCAAGCCAACCCCAGGTGCAATGGAATAAAAATGAAGTAATTATGGAAAAAATCAAGAAAATAATTTATCTTTCGGCGGTTTTGATTTTAACGATCCTGCATCTGCATGCTCAGGAAATAGGAGGAAAATGGGATCCCCTGCTGAATTCTGTGCACACCTATCAGATACCCATGGGCGATATTTCGTATACGCCCAATTGGGGTTTGTATCCATCAGGCACCCTGGCAGGTGCGATAGAAGACGGAAGTGCTGTGGCGTATACGCCCGGTGTCGATTACGACGTGATTCCACTTCCACCCGCTGAGCAGATTAAGGATGGAGCATCTTTCTGGAAAATTCAGTTTAACCGGAATATTAACGAAAATCAAGGCTACGTAATAGGTTACAAGGAAACTACCGCCGACGGGAACAAATGTTTGACGGCGGTGGTTCGCGATGTAATGGTGCATCCTCCTTTTGATGTCGATGTAGCTTTGAATGATGATGAGTTGAGTGTAGCTTGTAGTGAAAATTCGGGTGTGTTGTTCCAAAGTGTGGGGACCATGCAAACCGAAGTGGTTTATAAGGTTTTTATTGAGCATCCGGCCGATGATCCGGGCTACTTAAGCGAAGGGGGGCGATGGTCGTTTAAGTTGAATATAAAGATAAGTGGTGTGACCGGGAACAATGGCAGTATTGCCAGTATTGATGCAACCGACCGTTTGCCGGAAGAAGCCGGGGCTGTCAACCTGTTTAGTGTGGCTCCTGCATTGGGAACCGATGAATACACCACGGCCGACATCATGGTCAATGCGTCAGGCGATCCTTCGGCCACAGTAACGCCGGTTTACCTGACAGTGGTGTACAACGAAGTGCTGGGAGAAAGTCAGAATATTGAGTTGGAGATATTTTCGATTTATGGAAGTTTTGAGGAACGCGACATCGATGAAGTAAACAATACCCGCGAGGGCAATAACATTGTGAGACACACAAAGTATGCCATGCCGGCAGCAGGCGATATTATTGCCCTGAATTGATAGAGCGAATATAAATAGAGGCCTTGTTGAAAGATTTTTCTTTTTTTAGGGTAACTTTTGGGGCTGTGGAGGAATTAACTAGTGAGAGAGAGAAAACTTGGTTAGCGTAGCAACATACAGGAGGAACAGTCGTTGGGGCGACATTTTACACCTGCTTCCGTTCAGTAAAATGAACCGGGCAGGTCGTTTGCTGCTTGTACTTTTGCTCATTTCTGCGGCTTTCCTGCCCACCCGTGCCCAGAATACCGGCGCCCTTCCTTACCTCGATTCGGAACATGCCTACCAGCTGAAAATTGGTGAAGCAGGAAACGATCGTAAATGGGTCATCACCGATAAGGCGGCAACAGATCCAATTACATATACCATCTGGAAAGCTGATTTCGCTGATGATGGTTTGGATTGGTTTGAGGTGACCGACCAGGCCATGGCAGATGATGGACTGGAAACCATTGAAATATTATTCGACCGCAGTGTTTTTGCCCCCGGTGAAACCTTAATTCCCAGCTGGTACCTGCAATACTATGAATACGACGAAACGAACGCTTGTATTTCGGCCCGTGAATTTGTGCTTACGGTGGGAGAAAACGAATTCTACCTGACCGTAGGGGCTGACGATGCCCAGTGTAACGACCGCAGTGGCCTGGTACATACCTATGCTCAGGTGGATAACGATCCGGTTGGAACAGATCTTTATGCCACTGAAGTCACTTACACCGTCACCATGCACAAGGAGGGTGACTACGACCCTGACAGCTGGCGTTTTGATGCCAGTTTCTTTGAAGATATTACCTTAAGCAACTCAATCACACCAACGGCCTTTGCCGCTACAGTGAGCACCGTCGATGGTGGCAGTGCCTCGTTTGCAGGAAGTGGCCCTTATACGGTGACTGTCATTCCGCCTCCATCGGCCGATTTTCCCGACGAGGTAGAAGTTACGCTGACCGTTTCCTTTGAAAATCCCGTGCTGGCCGATGTGACCCCGACGCTAACCGTGAGCAACGGTAGCGCCACGAAGAACGGTACTCCGCCTGCCGTTACCTACGACAATGAAGACATTTATCCTTACGATCCTGTAGATCCGCTCCTTGTTCCTGGCGACCGTGAGCAGGTAGTGACCATTCGCGCTATTCCGGCTACAGACGATATTGAGCCGGGATTAGGAGAAACTGTGGCGAGTGCCGGCAATCCGCTTCAGAATTCAACTCACCGTTACCAGGTGCTTATGGAAGATGCAGCTAGCAACCGCTTAAATGCTTTAACCGGCTGGCACCTTACCCGTACAGGTGGCACCGATGAGATCGCTGAGGATGCGGCTACTTATACCCTTACTCCGACCTACGATGACGCAACTAATACAGCTGCTGCCAGTATCCGTTTCAATTTTACTTACGACGACGAAGTGCCGGCAAACAATGAATACACCATTTATTTTACCGAGCAAAATTCAAAAGACTGTAGCTCGGTAAGGGCCTATCCAATTACCATTGGAGCACCCTTTGATGTTGATATTGCTGCGGTAGACGATGATTGTTCGTACGCAGACGGAAAGGTTTACGAAACTTATACCGGAGAAGAGACACAAATAGTATACACAGTAAACCTGAACAATGCAGCTTATGATGCCACCTGGCAGTTCGACCTCGAATTGCTTTGTGCTGAACTGGGCGATGAACTTACCGTGCTTAGCGATGTGGCTAAGTTGTTCGTTTCGGGAGGCACCATGGGAACTCCGGAAAGTGACGCAGGGAAATATACCATCCCTGTAACGATAAGCAAAAGTGGTGAAGATCCTGTTGGCAAGTCGGTAACAGTTACGGTGACGTATAGTGGTTTGTACGAAACAGCACACAATATTACAGCGAATTTGGTGGTACCAACTGAAGAGGGCAGTTTTGGCTCCTACAGCGAGACCGATGCCGACGATGGGATTGTGTTAAGCGATGCAGGTGCTGTAGAAGGAGCCATAAACCAGGCTGCGCATGTGATTCAAGCCATGCCGCAACCGGGTGTTTTAGCCGGGGTGGATTAACTAGTTTTAATACCTCCCCTAACCCCTCCTTAATGAGGGGGACAGGGGCTACCTTAATAGGGTGGAAACGTTCTAAGATAAAATACCTCCCCCAACCTTCGCCAGTTGACGGAAGGGGAGTGAGGGCTGCCTTAACAGGTAGATACGTTCTAGATAAAATACCACCCCTAACCCCTCCTTAATGAGGGGGACAGGGGCTACCAGTAATGATAGAAACGTTCTTTAAAGTTTGAAATATTGAAGATAGAATAAACGGTAGGATGCTGTGATTGGCACAGGCCCGTCTCCCCCCTTCAGGGGGGATTAAGGGGGGCCAAAATCCTACATTTATTAGGATGCTGTGCCTTGCACCGCCCAGTCCTTCCGCCAGCTGGCGGAAGGGGAGTAAGGGCTGCCTTAACAGGTAGATACGTTCTAAGATAAAATACCACCCCTAACCCCTCCTTAATGAGGGGGACAAGGGCTACCAGTAATGATAGAAACGTTCTTTAAAGTTTGAAATATTGAAGATAGAATAAACGGTAGGATGCTGTGATTGGCACAGGCCCGTCTCCCCCCTTCAGGGGGGATTAAGGGGGGCCAAAATCCTACATTTATTAGGATGCTGTGCCTTGCACCGCCCAGTCCTTCCGTCAGCTGGCGGAAGGGGAGTGAGGGCTGCCTTAACAGGGTGGAAACGTTCTAAGATAAAATACCACCCCTAACCCCTCCTTAATGAGGGGGACAGGGTCTGCCTTAATAAGGTAGAAACGTTCTTTAAAGTTTGAAATATTGAGAATAAAGTGAATAAACGGTAGGATGCGGTAAGAAGCACTGTCCCATCTCCCCCCTTCAGGGGGGATTAAGGGGGGCCAAAATCCAGCATTTATTAGGACGCAGTGCTTTGCACAGCCCAGTCCTTCCGCCAGCTGGCAGTGGAGCTAGAGGGGGGTAAAACCCGCACCACACCGCAAACAGGCAACTTATGAACCATGCAGAGAACATAACTTATGGTGCCAGCCCTGAAATTATTAAAAGGGCTAACGAGTTGAGGAAACGAATGACACTCTCTGAAATAAGGCTTTGGAACAAGCTTCGAAACAGACAGTGTGGTGGCTATAAATTCAGAAGACAACATCCTATTGAACGGTTTATTGTCGACTTTTATTGTCATGAAGTTCGCGTGGTTGTCGAAGTTGACGGACCGGTTCATCTTTCAAAAGAACATACAGAATACGATGATAATCGTTCTGCTGAATTAGAAAAATGGGAAATTGAAATCATCCGCTTTACAAATGAACAGGTGAATGAGAATTTGGAAGCAGTAATAGGAGAAATAAAGCAAGTGTGCGATAAGAGAGTAAAAATGTTATAAGATATAGTACCTCCCCCAGCCTCCGCCAGCTGGCGGAAAGGGAGTAGTAACGTTCTAGGATAAAATACCACCCCCAGCCCCTCCTTAAGTAGGGGGGGTAAGGGCTACCAAAACAGGTGGAAACGTTCTTTAAAGTTTGAAATATTGAAAAAAGTATAACGGTAGGAGGTTGTGCCTTGCACTGTCCGGTCCTCCCCCTGAAGGGGGAGTTAGAGGGGGCAAAAAATCCTGCACTGCACCGCCGCATGTCCCCCCTCCAGGGGGGATTAAGGGGGGTAAAACCCTCTCAACCCCGACAATAATCGGCAAAGAGGGGTTTTCACAACGACAATCGTCCGATGAATATCGGCTTTAGCCGAAACAATGAGATGGAATAAGAAATGAGAATAGTTGACGAAACATATCTAGTAACAAAAATGATAAGGAAAAGTCCCCTTTCCGTCAGAAGACGGACGATGTAGGGGATTTAGGGGTATATGAACCAGGCATACCACATAGCAAAAATTTTAACCCTGCTGACAGCACTGCTGCTCTTGGCCGGGCTGCGCTATGGCCATGCCCAGAATACCTCCTACCTTCCCTACATTAATTCGACCCAGAAATACCGTGTTCCCATGGGCGATGCCGGCCATTCGGTACAATGGCACCTGTATGAAGATAGTTATGCAGCTCCATCTACCACCTACGATCTGACTACGCTCGAAAATGGCGGAGCAAGCTGGATTACAACGGGAACCGAAGTGATTGGAACCGATACCTATGCTTACATTGAAATAAAATACGTCAACACCCAATTTACTGCCGGTGAAAGCTGGTATGTGGGCTATTCCGAATGGGATGCAGGGGTGGGGACAGGCAACTGTGTGGCGCGGCGTACCACTCCGCTCATTAGCCTTACAGCCAACCTTTTCAGCGTTACCGCCCGGGCCGATGACGAGGACTGTAACAATTTTTCAGGCGAGGTATGGCCCAATAACATCAACATTGGTGACCCGCAGGATGGAGTGGTCTATTTCACCATTGACATGAGCAAGGCGGGCAATCATGCCGTGAAAAGATGGTCGTTTACCGGGACCATTGTGTCGGCTGGAACCGGCTATGTAGCACCGGCCTCTTTATTCACAACTACCAGTGGTAGCACCGATGGCAGTCGGGGCAGCTACAGCATCACCAATGTGGTGGGCAACAGCTTTACTTTAACGGTTACCATCGATGCTGAAGATGTAAGTGACCCCGCTTTTATAAGCGATGCAGTGACCATTGCCGCCAACATTAGCGGGCCGGCCATTAGCGAGGTCGATGTAAGGCTACAAATTACCGGGGCCGCGGCCGTTTCGGGGGGCAGCTTCGATGTGGAAACCGACGACAATGGTGTGGGAGACAAAGATCAGGTGTTGACCCTACTGCCCATCCCGGCCACCAGCATTGTAAGCATTGTTCAGTAAAAAATGAAATAACGATAAAAACCTAAAACTTAGAAAAATGAAGCAAAAATTTACAAGTGAAAAAAACAAAGAATTAAAAAGTTTAAAAGAATCAAAGTTTAATTTTAAAATTTCATGCCTTATGAAAAAACAGATTTTTACATTAATGATGACGCTCGCCATCGTACTTGGCTTGAGCGTTAGTGCTTTGGCACAATTTGGTGGTGATGGTTTAACTCCTGGTAACGCAAAAGTTGTAGCACAAGGTTCTGCTTATGATTTTAGCGTAACAACAGTTGACCCCGATGATGAAACCTATCTTTGGACAGTTCAGGAGTTTGGATTTACCGATGCAAACATTGGTATTCAGGCTGGTCTTACAAACGTTAGTGCAAGTAAGGCTACCATTACAAATGCAGATGCGGCAACTGCCAATGTACGATTTGATGATGTTCCTGCGGAGAATACTATGTTTGCTGTTCAGTGTGTAACATCGAATGCTGACTGTTCTACAATACGGCGCTTTTATATCTCAGTATTTAACTTTGAAGTTGATGTTGTATTGTGTAATGCTACTGGAGGTGATGAGAATCCCGATAATGCAGAAAGAGTTAATAATGACTGGAATGCAAATGTAGTTGATAATGCACATAGCTCAGTTGCTATTCAGGCTATGAATCAGGCGCTAATAAACAACCCAACGGATAATGAAAATAAAGTAACAAAAACTTACTATAAAGTTAAAGTTACCTTAACTGGTACACCTGCGAATACTGGATTAGAAGATTTCAAATGGAGATTAACCTACAGTGTTCCGGGTGGAACTACTCCTGATTTTTATCAGGTAGATTTAGTGGAAGCGCAATCTACGGCTGGAGCTTCAGTTACATTTAATGCAGCGGGTGCAGGTGGTACTGCAACTGATGTTGCTGCTGATGCAACTTCCGAGATTGATGTTACTGGGCAAAAATTGATTTTCTTCCCTGCTCTTTCCGAAGGTGATGCAGTTGTTGCTGCAAACTATGTTTTTGAAGTTCAGACACATAATAGACTAGGCATCAATGATAATTTGTACGATCTACAATTAGATGCAGTCGATTTGGAGTTTGGCGCTTCCGAATCTTATGATAATGGACATAAAGAGTTTACTGCTGTAGATGCAGATAAAGGATCAGGAATTTATCTGGCTGATGGTAGGACTGGAATTAGGACTATTTCGGCTTCTCCAGCATCAACTGTTATTTCTGTTACAGACAATTAATTACATAAGGCTATCAATATATCAGGTACTCCCGGCTGGTCCGGGAGCACCTTTAGCCTTTTTAAAATGATGTTCTTTGAATTAGCAATGAATTGGGCTAAAACCCAGCCCCAAGGGGGCGTTAGCATTAGCACAGGGTGAAACCCTGTGAATGCAAACACCGCACCGCTGCCTGAGCCCCGAAGGGGCGCAAGCAACAGGGCAGGCAATGTATCCCGGTTTCGGAATGGTATATTGTAAAAATGCGAATTGGCGCAAGCAGATTGATAATAGTACGCAGGCTTCCGCCCTTTCAGGGCTGACCAACCGTATTGCATACTGGCAACATTGGGCTTCGCCCAACGCTACTGCTTAAATGCCTTTGGCCTTAAGCTCAGTGCCAATCCGGAATGTGTACAAATGAACCCAGCCCCAACGGGGCGTTAAGCATTAGCACAGGGTGAAACCCTGTGAATGCAAACACCGCACCGCCGCATAAGCCCCGAAAGGGCGCAAGCAATAGGGCAGGCAATGTATCCCGGTTTCGGAATGGTATATTGTAAAAATGCGAATTGGCGCACGCAGATTGAAAATGGTACGCAGGTTTCCGCCCTTTCAGGGCTGACCAACTGTATTGTATACTGGCAACATTGGGCTTCGCCCAACGCTACTGCTTAAAGGCCTTTGGCCTTAAGCTCAGTGCCAACCCGGAATGTGTACAAATGAACCCAGCCCCAACGGGGCGTTAAGCATTAGCACAGGGTGAAACCCTGTGAATGCAAACAACGCACCGCCGCATAAGCCCCGAAAGGGCGCAAGCAACAGGGCAGGCAATGTATCCCGGTTTCGGAATGGTATATTGTAAAAATGCGAATTGGCGCACGCAGATTGATAATGGTACGCAGGCTTCCGCCCTTTCAGGGCTGACCAACCGTATTGCATACTGGCAACATTGGGCTTCGCCCAACGCTACTGCTTAAAGGCCTTTGGCCTTAAGCTCAGTGCCAACCCGGAATGTGTACCAATGAACCCCAGCCCCAAGGGGGCGTTAAGCATTAGCACAGGGTGAAACCCTGTGAATGCAAACAACGCACCGCCGCATAAGCCCCGAAAGGGCGCAAGCAACAGGGCAGGCAATGTATCCCGGTTTCGGAATGGTATATTGTAAAAATGCGAATTGGCGCACGCAGATTGATAATGGTACGCAGGCTTCCGCCCTTTCAGGGCTGACCAACCGTATTGCATACTGGCAACATTGGGCTTCGCCCAACGCTACTGCTTAAAGGCCTTTGGCCTTAAGCTCAGTGCCAACCCGGAATGTGTACCAATGAACCCCAGCCCCAAGGGGGCGTTAAGCATTAGCACAGGGTGAAACCCTGTGAATGCAAACAACGCACCGCCGCATGAGCCCCAAAGGGGCGCAAGCAACAGGATAGTCCCGATTGAATCGGGACAGCACTATTAACCCGAAGGGGAGCAAGCAAGGGTAAGGGGCAACACCCTGGTAACCCTGTTATTCCGGCAATTTCCGGAACGTAACAAAACAATATGAATACCACGTTCTAATAATTATGACATGCCACAATCGCTGTCAAAGGTGTATTTACACCTGATATTTAGCACCAAAAACCGTAAGCAGCTCATCGATCACGAAATCGAAAGTCGCTTACATGAATATCTTGGAGGTATAGCGAAGGGCCTTGAATGCAATCCCATACAAATTGGGGGCGATAATGACCATGTACACATTTTGTGTCTGTTATCGCGTAAGATTGCACAAATGACCCTGCTGGAGGAGATAAAAAAGCGTTCATCAAAATGGATAAAGACCATTGATCAACGGTATGCTTTCTTTTACTGGCAGGATGGTTACGGAGCATTTTCCGTAAGTGCTGATGCAGTCAACAAGGTGATTGCCTATATTCAAAACCAGAAAGAACACCACAAACGTGTTTCTTTTCAGGATGAATTCAGGGCCTTCCTGAAAGAATATGGAGTTGAATATGACGAACGCTATGTGTGGGATTGAACAGGAGAAATGGTACACAGGTTTCCGCCCTTTCAGGGCTGACCAACCGTATTGCATACTGGCAACATTAGGCTTCGCCCAACGCTACTGCTTAAAGGCCTTTGGCCTTAAGCTCAGTGCTAACCCGGAATGTGTACCAATGAACCCAGCCCCAAGGGGGCGTTAAGCATTAGCACAGGGTGAAACCCTGTGAATGCAAACACCGCACCGCTGCCTGAGCCCCGAAGGGGCGCAAGCAACAGGGCAGGCAATGTATCCCGGTTTCGGAATGGTATATTGTAAAAATGCGAATTGGCGCACGCAGATTGATAATGGTACACAGGTTTCCGCCCTTTCAGGGCTGACCAACCGTATTGCATACTGGCAACATTGGGCTTCGCCCAACGCTACTGCTTAAATGCCTTTGGCCTTAAGCTCAGTGCCAATCCGGAATGTGTACAAATGAACCCAGCCCCAACGGGGCGTTAAGCATTAGCACAGGGTGAAACCCTGTGAATGCAAACAACGCACCGCCGCATGAGCCCCAAAGGGGCGCAAGCAACAGGATAGTCCCGATTGAATCGGGACAGCCCTATTAACCCAAGGGGGCGTTAAGCAACAGCACAGGGTGAAACCCTGTGAATGCAAACACCGCACCGCCGCATAAGCCCCGAAAGGGCGCAAGCAATAGGGCAGGCAATGTATCCCGGTTTCGGAATGGTATATTGTAAAAATGCGAATTGGCGCACGCAGATTGAAAATGGTACGCAGGTTTCCGCCCTTTCAGGGCTGACCAACTGTATTGTATACTGGCAACATTGGGCTTCGCCCAACGCTACTGCTTAAAGGCCTTTGGCCTTAAGCTCAGTGCCAACCCGGGAATGTGTACCAATGAACAATTGAATATTGAATGATTTAACACATTACAACAATGAATTCGGACAAAACAACAAACCGTTTTTCCAGGCAACTAGGAAAAACCATGGCAACACTCAGCATGCTGATCCTTTCTGCATCGTTTGTGCTGGCACAGGAACCCTATGTGTTCATCGAAGGATCGATCCACAGTTTTAAAGTCGACGACAACCCGGCCAATACCTTTGCCTGGAGCATGGACCTCGACCCCTATAACAATGTCGATCTCGATCCTGCAGCCTACGACCTGCTCGATGGCGGAAACACCCATGCCGTGACTGTTCAGTTCAGCGACCTGGGCCGCGCAGCAGCCGAACTGGTGTATCTGGTGGTAGAAGAAACAGCTCCCAATGGTTGTTCTACCAAACGGGCACTTCAGATTCAACTGGAACCCAACAACATGTATTTCGATTTTGCAGCACTGCCCAATGCCGACGATTGCTACAATTTCGACAACAACTACTTTGCCGAGGTGCAGGTGGGGATGAATTTCAAAGACCGAAGGGGTGCTGCCGACAGTGCCATCCCCGAAAGCCGTTTCCCGCTGAAGGTAAAGTATACTGTTGAAAACAAAACCGATGGTACCGGCATTGTCGATGGCAATGCAGGCGACTATGTCGAAATGGCCTACAACGCCGAAAACCTATATACCCTCGAGGTGGCTGAAGCCAAAGGTGAACTCGCGCGTACCATCGAATACGAACTGGCCATTACCGAAGTGGTCGACAAGTATGGAACTAAGATTACCCACGACGAGAACCGCAGGGTACAAATACGCATCATGAACCACCTGCCGCAGAACAGTACCATGGACATGGCACTGGCCTACACCGTGACCCCCATTACTTACATGGGTAAACTGTAGCGCAAACTGCCTGGAGGTGAGCGAAAAGCGGGTCGGATGATGGCCCGATCGAAACCGGTATTAGTACAGTGGCCAACATGCCTTTGTCCGAATGGGCATGCTGCCAATGAACTAGAACCAGGTAAAACGATGGGAAGAGCTAACGACCCGCAATTAAGACCAGGGCTCCCGGCAAAGGTCGGGAACAAGCCGTAAAATATCCGGTCAGGGGTGGGGCCCGCCGGAAGTAAAGCACCCGAAACCGCATGGGTGAAAGGTGAAGAAGGAAAATGAACAGGAGAAATTAAAAACAGAGGAAAATGAAGAACTGGGTAGAAGCAATGAAGCGAATCATCGCAGCCAATCTGAATCTTGAACACTATTGGTTTGTACCTGCTCCGGAGGTGATTGAAGATAAAAGATTGAAGATTAACGATTGAAGAAGGAAGAAGCCATTGGCCAGAAAACGATTAAAGATTTTTCTAATGACTAATGACCAATGACTCTTTTAATGACCAATGACTTTTTTCTAATGACTATTGACGAATGACTCACTAACAACAGCGCAATGATGAGACGAAAAATAACAACACTGATGCTTGTCGCAGCACTTCTGCTACCGGCACTGCTTGTGCAGGCGCAGAAAGTAATCGACGGGTACAATCCCTTCACCTTTCTGAACCTCGACGATGAGTCGAAACTGGCATTGTCGGATGTGGTCGAAAGCTCGTACCATTATTACCAGCTTTCGGGCGACCCCAATTACACCCTGCCGTCCACCTTTGTGTGGTATGTCGAAAACGGTACCATGGGCACCTACGACGAGGCCAGCGACACCTGGACACCGCTCGTGGGCACCAGTCCCATTAGCAGCGGGGAGAGTTACGAGCAGCAGGGAGTGACCCTCGACGGGGTACCCAACTCATCGGGTATCTGGGTGAAGTGGGAAGGCAGCGCCGGATCGACCGGCTACATTGCAGTGTACGAGCGGAGTTCCGACAATTGTGTGTTCGAAAACCAGATTACCGGTTTCAAACACAACATCCTGGTGCCACCCGAAGTGTGGTTCCTGGTTGACAATCGGGAGGAGTGTTCCGACCAGATTTACTCGGTTACAGCACAGTTTAGCCAGGTACACGATAATTCGTTTCCTTACACGCTCACCTACACCTATCCCGATGCGCAGGGGATTCCGGTACAGGTGGACACCACCGTTGTGTTGACCGACCTTGTTGATGATCAGCTGACCTGGGATTTGCCGGCTGTTGAAGACCGTGATGTGACACTCGACGAGCAGTACACCATCACGCTGAACATATTACGCGACCGTTACGGCTCGCTGGGCTACATTGCCCCGCTGGGTGCCATTGCCGGTCAGCACGAGGCATTGACCCTCACCATCTTCCACCTGCCACAAACCGGCGGTATGACGATGGATGGATTGTAGATTAACGATTGAGGATTAACGATTGAAGACAAAAGACAATAGATAAAAGACAAAAGATTGAAGATTTAAGACAAAGACAAAGACAAAAGATTGAAGACAAAAGACAATAGATTGAAGACTGGAGACAAGCAGTTGGCTTTAGCCGAAGAATAAAAAGAGTGAATAAGAAGAAAGATACAAATAAGTAAAATAAAAGTACCATTTCCCCCCTTTAGGGGATTTAGGGGTATTATGAACATTAGAGCAAACATAGCGCAACTCATTTTACTGGCAGTATTCCTGCTGGCAGGATCGTGCTATGCCTTTGCCCAAAGTGTTCCCATTCCTAACCCGGCGTGGCCGCTCGACAGTGTGGTGAACGGTTCGGTGCACTATTTTGAGGTGCCCGGCGACCGCAACTTCGACGATCCTTCAAGGTTTGTATGGACGGTGGATGGCGGACGTCTCTTCATTGACGAAGACCTGACGGTAATGGCCGGCGACGGCAGCACCGCTACCGTAAACGGGAATGCGCAGAATACCACCGGCATGTGGGTGATCTGGGACAGCTTTGACCAGCCCCTCGATACCGGTTACATTTATGTTTACGAAATATCGGCCGATGGCTGTCAGCGCGCCGACGATGATCCCGGGAAGTACCAGGGCATGCGTGTGAAAGTATCGGCACCGCCCGACGTTTACTTCCTGACACAAAGCACCGTGACCTGTTCGAACGAAGAGGGAGTGCTGGTTGACCTGGTGATTGACGGCATGCCGCCTTTCGACCTGAAATATGCCCTTAACGAAGTGGAATACGACATGCACATTCTGCCCGAAGATATGGTTGACTCCGATTACGACGGGGAAGTGAACAACATTACCTTCCTGATCGACGACTATACCGGAACCACAGTGGATAAGGAATACACGCTCACCCTGATGGAAGCATCGAGTGGCGGGGTGATGGGGAACATCCTGCTTTACCCCGAACATACGGTATATGCCTACGTGCAACCTCCGGCACCGGTAATCAGTCCCGACTGGTTGCAGGTAACCACCGGACAATTGCACCGTTACGACCTGGCCGATTCGGGGGTCGATGCAGCCACCTGGTTCTGGGAGTTGCTTGATCCACTGGGGAATGTGGTTTTTGAAGCCTCGTCGGATGTGGAGCCGGGGCTCGACCTGCGTTTCGACTATGGCATTGGCGATTTTACCCTGGTAGCGTATTACCAGGCGCAGAATGGTTGTATTAGTCTGACCGACTCAATGGTCATTGAGGTGTACGACCTGCCCACGATTGCCTTTGCCGACGAGAGCCCCGACATTACCAGCTGCTCGGAAGTGTCGATCAATCCGGGGGAAGTATTTGAATTTATTGTGGAATACGAAGGGGCACTCACCTACGATTTTGCCTACGAGGTATACGATTACAACGGAAACTTATTGTTTCAGACCCTGAATGAATACCAGAGCGGACGCAGGGTGTTGATTCAGATTCCGCACACCTTTATCAACCCCGAGCTCACCAATGAGGCCTGGAAGGTAAGGATTGTGAATGCGGTGAATGAAGAAGGAGTGGATGTGGAAATTTTGGATGCAGCCATCGAAGGCGGAAGGGATGAACGCTTGATCATCATCCATCCGAAGCCGGTGGTGAACGACGATATTAACTTTGCCAATTAAAGGCAGCAGTGTGTGGCTGCGCCGGCAATGGTAAGTAAGAAGGAAGAGGCAGCGCCCGGGCAGGTTGGAGGCCGGGTAGCTGAACGCAGCCACCGCCCATGCGGAAGCCCCTGGCAGAAGCGACCGGAGGGAGCTCCCTGCAAGGGGACTGGAGCAGGGCGGCGGCAAGGGCACTACCGGACGGAAACCGGCTGCCCGCCAACTAATTTTTAAAAAGAAAGTAAACTGAGTGAAGCGATTTTGGGGAAATAGGATTTTGATGGGGCTGCTGCTGCTTTTGCTGCCTGCTGTTGTGGTGCATGCGCAAAAGAAGCGCTATGTGCAGCAGAACTCGATCCATGCCTTGTCGGTTCCCGATAACCCTGACTATTCGTTTCACTGGACCATTAACAACGACCTGGGCGGAATGGTGAATGTGCCGGGCACCTCGAATGTGACGCACAACATTCAGTGGACGGAGTTGACCACCTATCACGTAAGCGTGATGCCCATGCTCGACTCGGTGAGCTGCTACGGTGAAGCGGTGAGCCTCGATGTAGTGGTGGTGGAATACCTTTCGCTGCATACCTTCGACGATATTTATTTTACGGCCCAATCGACGCCGGTAAGCGGCAATGTGGGCGAGAACGACGTGGACGAAACGGGAGCCGGCATTTATTTTACACCAACACCCGTAATAGCCCCTCAGCATGGCAGTCTTGACCTGTTGCCCGACGGCAGCTTTACCTATACGCCCGAAGCGGGTTTTACGGGCATCGACGAATTTGTTTACGAAGCTTACAACGACCATGAATATCCCATGTATTCGAATGCGCGCGTTAGCATTGTGGTACAACCCGCCAACCAGCAGGCCGATGTGGAAGTGAAGAAAACGGGGCCCGAAAAGGCACTGTTTGGAGAAGACATCCGCTATCGGCTCATAGTTAGCAACAAGGGACCGGCTACTGCACGCAATGTGACCCTGGTAGATACGCTGGCTTTTGGCCTTTTCGATCCGCTGTACCGCATCGATGGTGACTGGATGCCCTGGGAAGATGAACTGGCCCTTGGCGACCTGCCTGCCGGCGATTCGGTGGTGGTGTACATTGAGGCCCATATCAGCGATTTCTCGCCCGGCATGTTGTTCAATCAGGGACTGGGCCGATCGGAAACCTACGACCCGGTGTACCGCAACAACGACTCAATTTGGATTACCCGGGTTTCGGCCATCTATGTCGACCTGCCGGGCTATATTTATGTTCCCAGCTGCGAAACCTATGTGCTTCCGGGCAACAGCAACGATGCCAATCTGCGCATCCAAAGCTACCAGTGGTTGCCGGCCACCGGTTTGAGCGATCCCAATATTGCCGATCCGGTGTTTACGCCCGACACGTCCACCATCGGGAAGACAACCATGTATATTTTGCAGATTACCGACATTGAAGGCCACATTGCTGCCGATACCACCTACATTGTGGTGCCCGAAGTTCCGGTGGCCAGCATCGAAGCCGACACCATGGTGATGGATCGTGGCACTGCGCTGAGCATTCATGGCGGTGCCAGTACCGGCGACGGCCTGCAGTTTGAATGGCAAAGTAACGATGGGAGCATTGTCAGCTTTTTGGATGAAGATTCCATCGTGGTGGAAAGCATTGGTCATTATTACCTGACCGTGACCGACAACCTGGGTTGTACTGCGATCGATTCGGTGGTGGTGCTGTATGAATCGCATCCGCCGCTGGCCGAAAACGATTGGGTGGAAATTGTGGCCGGAACCGATTCGACCATCAATGTATTAAGCAACGACAGCGATATCAACCTTTTCGATCTGGAGGTGAGCGAAGTGGTGACACCACCGCTTCACACGAGTTATTCGTGGAATGCCGACGGAAGTTTCACCCTGGAGCCCGATGCCGGTTACTGGCAGTTGGATAGTTTGGAATACCGGGTTTGCAACAACGGGTATCCGGTGCAGTGCAGCACGGCCTGGATTTTCATCGACAGCAAGCGTCCGCCGCTCAATACCGACATGAATATCAGTAAAAGCGGTCCGGAAATTGCCTTCAGGGGCGATACCATCGAATACCGGCTGGTGGTGTCGAGTGCAGGTCCCGATACCTCGGTGGTGACTACGGTGTACGACTATCTGAATGAGGGTTTCTACAATGCTCAGTTTAGTATCGACGGGGGACAGAACTGGAAGGTATGGCCCGACAGCCTGCGTTACACCGACAGCATTCGTCCGGGTGAGGATGTGCTTACCATCGACATCAGGGCCAATGTGCGCGCCAATACCGATCGTTTCATTGAGAACACGGCCTGGGTGGTGATTCGCAACATGATAGAAAATAATCTGGAAGATGATACGGCACGTGTTACTTCGAAAATGAAGGAACTGGTGCTGGCCGAAGCCGGTCGCGACACCACGCTGGGCTCGTGTGCCGATGGTGTACTGCTCGACGGGACGGCCAGTACGGGTGAAAACCTGACCTACCGTTGGTCGCCTTCGACGCATCTGAGTGGCATGAACAGTGCGCAGCCCTATTTCACCGTGCCTCCGGGCTATGGCGCCTTTAAGTACTACCTGACCATTACCGACGACGACGGGATTAGCGATACCGATTCGGTGACAATTAACGTATTGCCGCCGCCGCTGGCCGATGCAGGGGAAGACCTTTTCCTTGAGAAGGGCGATACCATTGCCCTGAGCAGTGCCGGTTCGTCGGGCATGCTCGAAAAATATTTCTGGCACACCAACAACGGATACATCCTGCCCAGCACCATCAACAGCAAGACGGCTGCCACCGATACCATTGGTACCTATTACCTGACCGTGACCGACAGTGCCGGCTGCAGCAATACCGATTCGGTCAACGTTTACTGGTATTACTATCCGCCCTTTGCCATCCCCGATTATTACAGTACCCGGCCCGGAACAGCGCTTACCGGAGAAAATGTGCTCGACAACGACCACAATCCCAACGAGGAGGATTTCCTGTTGACGGCCACACCAGGGCTGATAAAAACGGTGAACGGGGGAAATGTGGTGATGCAAAGCGATGGTTCGTTCCGCTATACTCCGCCCCTTGGCTTTAATAACAATGTGGATGCCTTTAGCTACGAGGTGTGCAACGATGCCGTACCACCCCGTTGTTCGTACGGCTATGTGCAGATTACGGTGAATAATCCGACCAACAAGGCCAACCTGAACATTACCAAGGAAGCACTGAATAGCGAAGTGCTCATTGGCAAGGAAAACGGAGCTGAATTTAGACTCAGTGTAATCAATCATGGTCCCGATGAAGCTGCCAATGTGACCATTACCGACAGCCTTTCGCAATTTTTCAGGAATGCACAGTACAATTACCGTAACTCGGGATGGAGAACCTGGGATGGTGATTTCGTTTTGGGAACACTGGCGGCCGGAGACAGCACTGAAGTGTTGCTGCGTGCCACCGCCACCAACGATGCGCCGGGCAAGGTGTTTAATGCGGCAACTGTTGCCTCGCGTACCTACGATGATTGGTATGACTGGGGTGAAGTGGAAAATCGAAACGTCGATACGGCTTCGGTGAAGATATCGAGTGACCTGATTGCCGAGGCACAGTTGGTGGAGATGCTCCCCAGCGATAAAAATCATGGTGATGCCACCCTTGGTTTTTGCGACAACCTGTCGTACCTGAGTGCCGAGGGCAGTGAGAGCTCGCTCGAGATGAGCTATGAATGGTCGCCGGCAGCCTATGTGATGAGTCCCAACGGGATCACCACTAAATTCAGGCCGCCGGGCAACGATACCACCATTGTGTTTACCCTCACCGTTCAGGCAGGCTACAGTCTGGCCTTTGCCTCGGTGGAAGTCCGGTTTTCCGAAGAACTGATTGCCGATGCCGGTCCCGACCGAAAGATCAATGTGGGTGAGACCCTCACCATCGACGGAACGGGAAGCAGCGGTGCAGGTGCCGTGTATTCATGGTACCAGGGCAGCAGGGAAATTACCAGTTTTGAAGGTGGAAATCCCTTGATGCCCATTGTTGATCAGAGTGGTTCCTACGAATTGTATGCTGAAGATCAGCATGGTTGTACGGCCGACGATCAGGTGTTCATTCGTGAAAACAATCTCTTTGTGGTGAGCGACTTCATTGTGGTGGTGGCCAACGACACGCTGCATGCCAATGTGCGTACCAACGATTACGACCCCAACGGCGACAGCATTTATTACACCAGCATTGTATTCGACGGTCCCTTTAACGGTACCTTGCTCGATCATCCTTTCGACGGGGCTGTAAATAAATCGGCCCTGGCTACTCCCAATAAGATTTCGGAGGGCGGCTGGTTTTCCTATGTGCCCGATGCCGATTTTACCGGCTACGATTATTTCACCTACGAAGTGTGCGACGACAACGATCCGGACCTGTGTATCCGGGGTATGGTGTACATCAGGGTGATTGATGTGGTGCTGCCCAACAGTCCGCCGCTGGCCAACCCCGACTACCTCTTTGTGAACCGCAACGATACCGTGTTGGCCAATGTGATGCACAACGATTACGATTTCGACGGAGGCCGGATCAGCATGAGTGAAATCGTGGTGGAACCATCGTTGGGAACCGCCGAGTTCGTTGGAAATGGAATGATCCGTTACATTCCCGATGAAGATGTTTCGGGCATCGACCATCTGGTGTACCGCATTTGTGATAACAATACAGGCAATCAGCTGTGTGATACGGCACGTGTGACCATCAACATTCATAAAATTGAAGAGGAAAATCACCGTCCGGTGGCAGTTGATGATGCCTTTTATGTGGTAGAAAAGGAAATGAGTGGCAATCTGTTGCGCAACGACTATGATCCCGACGGCAACCAGATTGAGCTGGTGTTAAGCATGGCCACCGAGCCCTTGCATGGGCGCTTCCGACTGAATAGCAATGGCGACTTCACCTATCAGCCCGATTTAGGTTTTGAAGGCACCGACCAGATGACCTATGTGATCAGGGAGCGTAATACCGACGAAGGCTACGAGGCCATCGCCACCGTGTATTTTACCTCGCTGGCCGAAGAACGTTATGTAACCGATTTGGCACTGGTAAAAACGGCACCGGCCGAAGCTGTTTCGGGCAGTACCATTGTGTACCGTCTCGATTTGAGCATCGACGGACCTACCCTGGCCAACGACATTGTATTGTCGGACACCCTTTACAACGAGTTGAGCAACTGGCAGTATTCATTCGATAGTCTGGCCTGGAGCGACTGGCAATACGATACCGACTTTGAGCAGATGATGCTTTACGATGATACCACCCTTTATGTGAGGGCACGCATTCCGGTACGCTATGCCGGCGACCTGGTCAACATTGCCTGGGTTGAACACGACATGAACGAGCTCGATGAAGAAAATAACCGGGCCGAGGCCACTACGCATGTGTATCAGCAGGTGATTGCCGATGCCGGACGCGACACCATACTGGGGTCGTGTGCAGGGGTTTACCTGCTCGATGCCACTGCCAGTGTGGGACTAGGACAGTTGCAATACAAGTGGTCGCCTGCTCATCTGCTCGACGATCCGACGAGTGCAACTCCTGGTTATGCGGTCATTCCGGAGCAAACTGTCGAATTCACCGTGGTGGTGAGCAGTAGTGTTGAGAATTTTAGTGGCAGCGACACAGCTCGTGTGCTGGTTCAGGTAGCAGAAGAACCTGTGGCCCGTGCCGGCAACGACATCAATCCCGATAACAGCAATGCGGTGTTGCTCGACGGATCAGCAAGTACCGGATCGGGCGCCATCAGCTACCTTTGGTGGACTTACGACGAAGAAGGCAATGTGGTGGAAGTAGCCAACACCCCTACGGTTACCGTTGATAAAACCAACAGTTATTTCCTGACTGTGACCGATCAGTTTGGCTGTACCCATACCGACCGTATGAACGTGACCTATCCCATTGACCAGTTCATAGCCGTTGACGATGAGATAGAAACCTGGCAACAAATGCCGGTCGATATTTATGTATTGCGAAACGACATTATTGACGAAGACGACGATTACGATCTCGATCTGCTGATTGTTTCGGAAGAGCCGTCACATGGTACCATCGTTCCGCGTCCATACGATTCGTTGTTTACCTACATCCCGGAACCTTACTTCACCGGTCGTGATACTTTTGTGTACATTGCCACCACGAAGAATTATTCCGATCAGGCCATGGTTACTATTTTGGTGAAAGAAAAACCACCGGTGGTACCCGATGCCTTCTCGCCCAATGGCGATGGTATCAATGACTTTTTGCTGATCGAGAACATCGAATTGTATGAAGAGAATACCTTGGTCATTTTTAACCGCTGGGGCAACATTGTATACGAAAGCACTTTGTACAGCAACGATGAGCCCTGGGATGGTGTTGCCAATAGCGGGGTGAGGGTTGGAACCGGTCCATTGCCCCCGGGAGTTTACTTTTATATACTCGATTTGGGGAACGATGATCGTTTGAACCAGCGCATTTTTAAAGGAAATATTTACATCGCATCAGATAACAGGAGGTAAGTTCTTTAATGCTGAAAAAATTAAAATACCTATTGATCGTTTTGCTACTGCTGGTAGCCGGGCTCGCCATGGCCCAGCAGGAAGTGATGTATACCCAGTACATGAATCAGTTGCTCTCGATGAACCCTGCCTATGCAGGTGCCAAAGGAGTGACCAGCGCCACCATTGTAGCCCGCGAACAGTGGGTTTCGTGGGAAGGGCATCCCAGCACGCAAACCATTTTTGTACATTCACCCCTGAACAACGAAATGGGTGTTGGCGGTTCAATTATAAACGATAAGATTGGTGTTGTGAACAGTACCGCTCTATTTGGCGATTATTCCTATACCATTACCTACCCCGGAGAACGCTACTTCTCGTTAGGATTGAAAGTAGGATTCAGTACCTATCATGCCGCACTGAATGAGCTGAATGTGGGTGGACTGGGCGATCCCAACGATCCGGCACTGATGTACCCGATCAAGCGCAACTTCATGCCCAATGCCGGTGTGGGAATTTATTTCTCGAGTCCCGATTTTTATCTTGGCTTTTCGGTTCCCAAGTTAATCGCCAACCGGATTACTGAAGAAGATGTTGAAACAGGCACTGTTAGCCGCGAGCAATTGCATTCATTTTTTATGGGTGGATATGTGTTTGATGTCAATAGAATTCTTAAATTTAAACCCTATTTCATGGTGAGGGCTACTCCCAATGCCCCGCTATCGGTAGACTTAACTGCCCAACTGGTGTTTATTGATAAGTTGTGGGCAGGTTTTACCTATCGCCTGGGCAATTCATTTGGGGTGATGTTACAGGTGCAATTAACTGAACAGTTGAAGCTTGGGTACGCATACGATTTAACGACAACGGCACTAGGTGCCTATAATTCAGGAACTCATGAAATACTGCTGGGATTTGACTTCAGCTTCGGACGAGGCAGGGTAAGGTCGCCAAGGTATTTCTAACTTTTGTAGTATTATGCAGATGGAATTAAAGAGATATATAGGGTTAACAATTGTAGTTCTGTTCCTGTCAACTTTTGCTCACGGGCAGAAAATTACCATTAAACTGGCAGACAAAGCATTTCACGATTTCTCATGGAGGGAGGCAATCGACCTCTACACTTTTGCACACGAGAAAGATCCTGAAAATGTATATGTGATCAGAAAACTGGCCGACAGCTATCGCTATCTCGGGAATACCGAGATGGTTGAAAAATGGCTGTCGATGCTGATCGAATTAGGGGAAGAACAGCCCGAAGATTTGTTCAACTATTCCATGGCCTTGAAAACCAATGGCAAGTACGATCTCTCGGAGGAATATCTCAAGGAATATTCAAAGTTAAGTCCTGAAGACGGAAGGGTAAACCTCGAGCAATCGTTGCTCGATTACATCAACTTTCTGGTACAGGATTCGGCCCGCTACGAAGTGGAAAGCCTGCCTTTCAACACCAAGGGTGCCGACTGGGGACCTACCTTGTACAAGAACCAGCTGGTTTATGTTTCAACAGGCGATCCCGATGAAAGCAGGGACATCAAATACAACTGGGACCAACTTCCCTTTCTCGACATTTATTCGGTTGAAATTGATGAGTACGGGAATTATTCAAAGCCTGACATCTATGCGAAGGAGCTGATGACTTCATTTCACGATGGTCCGGCCACCTTCGATACCAACATCGACCGGATGTATTTCAACAGTAACCGAACCAATAAAAACACCAACCGGGTAGACGATGCCAATAACCTTCAGATTTATTATGCCGACCTCGAAGATGGCAAATGGGAGTTAAAAGGTGGATTTAAGTACAACGATGCCCGCGATAACTATCGCCATCCGTCGATCGATGCCAGCGGCGATGTGCTTTATTTTGCCTCCGACCGCCCCGGCGGAAAAGGTGGCAACGACATCTGGTGGTGTCGCAAACAAAATGGAGAATGGGGTGAACCCGTTAATTTGGAGGAGATCAATACCGAGGGTGAAGAAGTATTTCCCTTTATTGCCAGCGACGGGGTATTGTATTTTTCATCCGACGGACTGGGGGGCATGGGTGGCCTCGATATTTACATGGCCCTGCCCGACCGGGGTGTGTTTACCTCTTATGAAAATATGGGTTATCCCGTGAATACTTCGCGTGACGATTTTGGCTTGGTACTTGAAGAGACCGGCATGAGCGGATATTTTTCTTCCGACCGCCCGGGTGGCCTGGGGCACGATGATATTTACCAGGTCGACATTCTTTACGTCCCGGTACAAATAAGGGGTGTGGTGCGCGACCGAATCAATACCTATGAACTCGAAGGAGTAAAAGTAGCACTGCTCGACGAAAACATGGATACCGTTGAAGTAGCTTATTCGAAAGAAGATGGCGAATTTGTATTCAGCGCTTTCAAACAACGAAACTATAAACTGGCAGTAACGAAGGAAGATTATCTCCCGGCCGAGAAAGAAGTTTCGACCTACAATAAGCTGCCCAATGAAAAAATATTGGTTGAAATCTTTATCGAAATGAATTTCGACCTGATGGATCAGCCCGACCGACTTGAGCCGCTTAGCCTTGAAAAAATTGGTGATGATGAACTGCAAATTATACAAATCGAACACATCAACTATGCATTCGACAGTGATGAAATTCTGAAAGATGCAGCGTACATTCTCGATAAAATGGTTGATATGGTTAGTAAATACCCCGATCTGGAGGTGATCATCGAATCGCATACCGACTCAAAGGGTAGCGATGAATACAACCTGCGCTTGTCGAAACGACGCGCTGCATCGGCCTATGAATACCTGGTGGATAAAGGAATTGAACCAACAACCATTGAATATACAGGTTATGGTGAAACCCAGCTACTGAATCATTGCGACGATGGAGTGGATTGTATCGAGGAAGAACATGCCATTAACCGACGTTCGATTATTAAACTGGTGCGCAGGGGCAAATACAAAACCAACCGGAATGCACGAAGCCTGTTCTATTTCTAGGAAAAGGGAGACAAAAGACTGAAGGCAAAAGACTGAAGGCAAAAGACTGAAGACAAAAAGATTATAGACTGAAGACAAAAGACTATAGACAAAAGACTATAGATTATAGACTATAGACTGAAGACTGAAGATAGAAGGTTGGATGGTTAAATGGTCAGGTGATTACTAAAGTCAGGAAGAAAATGGAAGCGATTGAAAGCAATGGAAGGCAATTGTTTCCCATTGCCCGAAATTGGAGTCTTCGCAATGGCGGTCTTATGAACTTATGTACTTATTCACTCAGGAGCTCAGGAACTCAGGCACTCAGGAACTTAAAAAAAACCACAACAGACACAATAGAAAAGGGTTGAAAGCAATAGGAAGCAATTGGAAGCGATGGAAAGCAATTGTCTTCACCTTTGCATGGAATGGAAATCTTCGCAATAGCTTTCTTATGCACTCAGGTACTAAGGCACTCAGGCACTCAGGAACTCCAAAAAAACCACAATAGAAACAATAGGACACAATAGAAAAGGATTGAAAGCAATAGGAAGCAATTGGAAGCGATGGAAAGCAATTGTCTTCACCTTTGCATGGAATGGAAATCTTCGCAATAGCTTTCTTATGCACTCAGGTACTCAGGCACTCAGGCACTCAGGAACTTAAAAAAAACCACAACAGACACAATAGAAAAGGATTGAAAGCAATAGGAAGCGATGGGAAGCAATTGTCTTCACCTTTGCATGGAATGGAAATCTTCGCAATAGCTTTCTTATGCACTCAGGTACTCAGGCACTCAGGCACTCAGGCACTCAGGAACTCCAAAAAAACCACAATAGACACAATAGGACACAATAGAAAAGGATTGAAAGCAATTGGAAGCGATGGGAAGCAATTGTCTTCACTTTTGCATGGAATGGAAATCTTCGCAATAGCTTCCTTATGCATTCAGGTACTCAGGCACTCAGGCACTCAGGCACTCAGGAACTCCAAAAAAACCACAATAGAAACAATAGGACACAATAGAAAAGGATTGAAAGCAATAGGAAGCGATGGAAAGCAATTGTCTTCACCTTTGCATGGAATGGAAATCTTCGCAATAGCTTTCTTATGCACTCAGGTACTAAGGCACTCAGGCACTCAGGAACTCCAAAAAAACCACAATAGACACAATAGAAAAGGATTGAAAGCAATAGGAAGCAATTGGAAGCGATTGGAAGCGATGGTCTTCACCTTTGCATGGAATGGAAATCTTCGCAATAGCTTTCTTATGCACTCAGGAACTCAGGAACTCAGGAACTCAGGCACTCAGGAACTTAAAAAAAACCATAACAGACACAATAGAAAAGGGTTGAAAGCAATTGGAAGCAATTGGAAGCGATTGGAAGCGATTGGAAGCAATTGTCTTCACCTTTGCATGGAATGGAAATCTTCGCAATAGCTTTCTTATGCACTCAGGTACTCAGGCACTCAGGCACTCAGGAACTTAAAAAAAACCACAACAGACACAATAGAAAAGGGTTGAAAGCAATAGGAAGCAATTGGAAGCGATTGGAAGCGATGGTCTTCACCTTTGCATGGAATGGAAATCTTCGCAATAGCTTCCTTATGCACTTAGGTACTTATGCACTTAGTTACTAAGGCACTAAGGTACTCCGGCACTCAGTCACTCAGTCACTCAGTCACTCAAAAATTCATGCACTTTTTCACTTCGTTCCACTCACCAGAAACGCTTTTTTGAAATGCCTGCTGTAGCCCTCACTGTGCAATACTTCGGCAAACAAAACATAGATGCCTGTCGAAAGTTTATTTCCCTGATGATTGCTCACATCGTAATGAAGCTGATTGTTGCTTCCGCTGAGTTCATTATTCAACAAACGTTTTACTTCTCGTCCGTGTGTGTCGAATACAAACAAATTCACAAGATAATCGCTTTTTGTAAGGTGGAGTTCAATGATTAATTCATCGTGATAGCCATCGCCGTTGGGTGTTACCACATCGCTTTCGAAGGTGAGCAGGTCAGCTTCAGCCTCTTCATTTTTACTTTGTGAATTGGCGTGGCCCGGAGTGGCATATTCGTTCAGCGAGGAGGCCGATTGCCAGTTGCCCCGCTCGTTGGTGGGTGCAGTCAGTGCCAGGCGTTCAATCGAAACGCCTTCCCGATCGGACAACCAGGAGCTGTGCATGTCTTCATCATAAATCAGCTCGTCGATAACTTCAAGCGAATCGTTAAGTACAAGTACGCGACCCGCATCGTTATTGAAGGCCGGCATGCGTTCTACAAACCTCAGGGCCTCGCGGTGAACGACCCGGTAAGCGCTTAAAATGGCTGCTGTGTCGGTGGTGAAGGCCAGGATGCTATCGGGCAGGAACGACAGATGCTTTTCCGACAAAGGAAAAATGCTTTTCAGTTTCAGTGAATCGTCGCGGGTGGCCAGCTTCAAATCGGCCAGATCGATGGGAAAGGCGGTATTGTTTACCAGTTCGACAAAATCGGCACCATCGGGAAAGGGGTTAAACAGCAATTCGTTGATCAATACCGTGCCAGCTTTGAGTTGGGGGCGGGCAAGGGTAATTTCTTTCGAAAGTGACAGATTCCCACATTCATCAGCGATTCCCTTAATGGTGAGCTGATAGAGCCGGTCGAAACTCAGTGGCTGATCTAAAATGAGCAGTATGCCAAAGCGATCGTCCCTGTAAATGGCTTGTCGAACGCTTAAAGTTGAAAGTGAATAGGAATGGATGTTTTGAGCCAAAAGGCGGTCGAGCGGTTCATTGTACAGCAGCAGGATGCTGGTGTCGGTGAACAGGTCGCTCTCTGTTAGGACGGGAGGATCAAGGTCGGGATGGTTTTTCCAAAGGGTGTTGACCTTTCCCGGACTACCTCCAACAGCTGAGCCCGAAGCCTGCCAGTTGCCGTACTGGCCGCAAAAACGTTCGGGGTCGATGCGTTCCAGACTATAACCTCCTTTGGCTTTTTCTTCATAGTGGTACCAGCGTTCATCATAAGTGATCCCGTCGATGGTGTCGTTGTTGCACCTTAGAATGATAGTACTTCCTGCATTCTTAAGGGTGGGGAAATGTTCGAGCGGGAGAATGGTACCGGCATTCGGAAAGGAGGTGGCAGTTTCATCGGGACAAAGCAGGGCATATGCACCGGGATACAGCACCGTGTCGATCAACGGATAATTTTTATCATCTACCCGAAGCTGAATCGTGGAAAGGTTGATATTCTTTGAACTTCGGTTAAAAACTTCAATGTATTCAACATTGGGGAGCCCGACTGGCGGATAGGGATCGGCCATGATTTCACTGAGTACCAGATCGTGTTTTCCGGCATCCATCACATTGATGAAGGATAGGCTGCTTTTTTCGGTACTTTGCCCCTGAAGGTCAGTAATGCTGAATGCACTGGCGCTTAAATACAGTTCGGCCATGGGAGCACAGTAAAGTAAAATAGCTTGAGCGCTTTCAATTTTAATTGAATCGACATTGTAAAGCTGACCCGATTTTCCGGCGATCTCAAAGTGTTGTGTCGTTAAGGCCGAGGTGTTAATTGCTTCGTTAAAGTGCAGCTTGAAAATGCCTGTCTCAACTGCCTGAACATCGAGTAAAAAGGGAGCACTGTTATGGGCAGCCACTAACATGCTGTCGAGCCAGAGCAGGCCCGAGCGTGTGGCAGTATGTTTGAAATACAGCTGCATGGAACTGATCTGCTCCAGGCCTGGATTAACAAAGTGCACTGCAGCCTGTTTGCCGGTAAGCCGGCTTTCCAGACCCAGCAGACAGTTGCCCCGGGGAGTAATGATCAGCGTAATATGGCAGGTTTCATTGGCATCCCAGTCGTAGTTGCTTTCAGCAAGCAGTTCGTCAGCTGCTCCATTGAGTGTTGTCCAAACCGAAAGTAAATCGGAGCTGCCTGCTGCATTCACTCCAATGGCCAGTCCGTGTTCCTGCTGCTCATCTTCAAATACCATATAAAAAGCGTTCGACGACGAAGGATCCCAGTTACCGTTTTTAATTTGAAAGGCAAACAAATGCACTGCTTCGCTTAGTAAAAGCGGATTCATGGTGTAGCCGAGGCCTGAAGTGCCACTGCTGTCTTTTTCGAGCGAGCGGGCCGATTGCTTCCCTTCGATGGGCTGGTCATCGGATAAATTCCATCCATCGAAGTTCCACTGCCCCGAAAGCTCATTTTCAAAATCCTCATTGAGCAAAACAGCTTGTTTTGAAAATAGGAAAAGCGAATCGGCAACAGGCCTGAGCTTTCCTTTTGCCTCGCTTATGCTGAAATGCTGGATT
Source organism: Roseimarinus sediminis (assembly GCF_050433125.1). NCBI lineage: Bacteria > Pseudomonadati > Bacteroidota > Bacteroidia > Marinilabiliales > Prolixibacteraceae > Roseimarinus > Roseimarinus sediminis. The sequence goes on from NZ_JBNPXV010000014.1 coordinate 96,695, forward strand.
CCGGCCCGCTTAGGGAGCAGGGTAAAAAAGTAACGGCTGCCATCGCTTGTTTGGCGAAGCACTTGCAGTTCGCCACTTTCAAATAAGGGCTCAAACTGCTGCCCGCTAATCATTTCACCATAGTCGTTTATCACGGCAGCTGTTAGTTGAATGCTGTCGCCGGTAAAACCATAGAAAGGCTGTTTTAACAGGATCAACTGTGAAGGAGCCGAAAGCAGGGAGTCGTACACTTCCACTTCGATTTGCCTGATGTACACTTTGTCATTGGCATACGAAGCATTCATGCGCAGCATGATCTGCAGACTTTCACCCTGAATATTGCGTGCGAGCAGGGTGGAGTTGCCCCAGTTTCCTGCAGCGGTTGAGTCGGTGTTGAAGGGAAGAATTCTGTCGTCGTCGGTCCGGTAGGCTGCTTTGATGTACTTTTTCTCCACATTGGTATTGCTGCCGGTTTCACCACAGTGTACCAAAATATTGACAGCCGCGTAAGTGCTGATGTCGATCACTGGCGAGTACCACAGGGCCTCTCCGTCGCTGTCGATGAGTTCGAAACGGCCACCATCGACCGGAACACTCTTGGCATAATCATTTTCATCGGCGAAATTGCACTCGTCGGTATTTAATGACCAGTCGACCTCCGAAAAATCGCTTTGCAGCTTTCCGGTACTATCGACCCATGTACCTTTACCGGGAAGCTCAAAATCTTCACTCCAGATCACTTGCCCCACAAGCGCCTTACTTAATGTAATCGTAAAAATTACCAGGCTTATGCGAATAAAATGGCGCATTTTGTTGAATTTTGAGAGGAATGTATAATTTTGCTGATCTAATTTATTAAAATTCAATTTTTAAAGCATTTAATAACCTAAAAATTTTTTACGATTATGAGAGTCGCTATAGTTGGTGCAAGCGGCGCAGTAGGCCAGGAGTTTCTGCGCGTTTTGGAGGAGCGAAGTTTTCCGCTCGACGAGTTGGTATTGTTCGGATCATCACGCAGTGCTGGTAAGGAATATACATTCAAAGGAAAAACACTCGTAGTAAAAGAGCTTAAACAGGGTGATGATTTTAAGGACATCGACATTGCCTTAACTTCGGCCGGAGCTGGTATCTCCAAGGAATTTGCATCAACAATTACCAAACACGGCGCCATCATGATCGACAATTCGAGTGCATTTCGTTACGACAACGACGTGCCTCTGGTGGTTCCAGAGGTGAACCCCGAAGATGCCAAAGTGCGTCCCCGCAACATCATTGCCAATCCTAACTGTTCCACCATACAGATGGTGGTGGCACTGAAACCCATTAACGACCTGTCGAAAATTACCAGGGTACATTGTGCTACCTATCAGGCAGCCAGTGGAGCAGGAGCCCAGGGTATTGCCGAGCTCGAAGAACAAATCAGGCAGGTAGCCAATGGCGATGAGGCCACTGTGAGTAAATTTACCCATCAACTGGCCATGAACATCATCCCGCATATCGATGTCTTCCTCGATAACGACTACACCAAAGAGGAAATGAAGATGAACTGGGAAACCAAGAAAATTATGCACACCGATACCGAAGTTTCGGCTACCTGTGTACGCATTCCGGTGGCCCGCGCGCATTCCGAAGCCATTTGGGTTGAAACCGAAAAAGAGCTTTCGGTCGAAGAAGTTAAAAATGCCATGGAGGCTTTCGAGGGCTTGACTGTTCTCGACAATCCGGCTAAAAATGAATATCCGATGCCTTTGTTTGTTTCGGGCAAGGACGATGTATACGTTGGCCGTATCCGCAAGGACATTGCATCGAACGGTATTACCTTCTGGTGTGTGGGCGATCAGATCAAGAAAGGTGCTGCACTCAACGCGGTGCAGATTGCCGAATGGCTCATTGCCAATAAAGAGGTGTAAGGCTGGAGGCTTTAGAAAAAAGATATTAGACTAAAGACTTTAGATAGAAGAAATAAGACAAAAGACTTTAGACAAAAGATGTTAGACTAAAGACTTTGGATCGAAGATATTAGATTAAAGACTTTAGATAAAAGATGTTAGACTAAAGACTTTGGATCGAAGATATTTGATAAAAGATCTTAGACTAAAGACAATTGATTAAAGACCGGAGCGCAGCGGGTGTAAAGCCTGAAGCCTTCGGTCTTTCTAATTTATTCCTTCGTAGTTCAGAAAAAGTGCCTGGAGTAGAGACACTTCATCAAAACCCAATGTTGGCCGGTACACTCACCTGAGAGGGCATACACTTTATGTAATATGCTGTAAAACATAGTCGTGAAATATGGTTTGTATTACAAACCTGTTTATCTTGCAAACTAAAATCGATACTCATGACTGGCAACAACGATTTTACTGAAAAGCAATCAATGGCACTGATCCGTGACATGATTGAAGTTTCGTCGCGAAACATCAAGAAAGACGGCTTACTGATCCTCATTTGGGGACTGGTAATTTTTCTCGGACGATTTCTCAATTTCTTCCCCGAGGTTCAACTGATAGCTAAACGCTTAATGCTTGTATTCGACGTGCTTGCCTGGGGGCTTGGCCTGGGTGCCATCGGGTTTACAATATTCTATATTTATAAGCAGCGGAAACGAACGAAAACCTACATTGGACTTACGGCCCGTTATACCTGGGTGGGGATACTGGTAGTGTACAACCTTGTGGCCATTATTACCAATGTTAAAACCGGTGAAACCAATTTTGAGATGCTTCACCCTATTCAGATGAGTCTGATTGGTTTGGCACTGTTCATTACGGGTGGCTTGTACCGCGAAAAGCTCCTTTTGGCGGGAGGGCTTATTTACTGGGTCGCAGCATTTATTGCGGTAGGGTACGAAATGCCTTATCAGTTCATGATTGAGAGCATAGCAGGGCTTTTGGGTTTTGTAATTCCCGGTGCCTGGTTGTATTATCAATACCGGCAACGGCATGTTTGAGGCACTCGATCCCTTATTGCACCAACAGGTTCGTTTGGGCATTGTGTCGCTGCTGATGGGCGTAAAATCGGCTGAATTCAAGTACCTGCTCGAACACATCGATACCACGAAGGGAAATCTTAGTTTTCAGCTAAGCAAACTGAGTGAGGCCGGTTATGTTGAAATTCAGAAGAAATTTACAGGCAGCTATCCGCAAACGCATTGTGCCATTACTGAAAAAGGCATTGAAGCTTTTGAAAAATATATTGAGGCCCTGCAAAGCTATCTGAAATGATGGCGCTCAACTATTCGAATGAAGCGGCCTTTTTTATCTGACAACTTTTAATCAATATTTACAAGCCTACTGACATACTGTTGTCACCTTCCCTCTTTTTCTTTGTGGCATAAATCGTAAAACCCTCGTTAGCTATGAAGAAAACCAACTTGTTGATGATTGTATTAATGATGTCAACTTTTACATTAACCACTCAAAAATTAAATGCCATGGAAAAAAAGAAAGTCGAAAAAACACCGGTACTGATGTACACCATGAAAGCTACTTTAGCTACCATCGCTGAAGCACCTGGTACCATCCCCGATGAAATGGTTGCCAAAGCGGGTGAACTGGGTCTTGAGATTGCAGGTCCGCAAATCTGGCAATACCGCAATGTGGATGGAAATCCCAACTCACAGTTCGATCTCGATATTTGCCTTCCGGTAAGCGAAATGAAAGGCGATCCGGGAAAGTTCAAATTCGCAGTGCTTCCCGAAATAACTTGTATCTCCGAAATCCACAAAGGTTCGTGGTCAAAGCTGAGCAATACCTACAACCGGCTCATGGGCGAAATGACACGCAAAGGGATTGTTCCGGGCAACATGAGTCGCGAAATTTATCATGAATGTGACTTTGAAAATGAAGAAAACTGTATTACCGAAGTACAGATGATTATTAAGTAATAGCCATGAAAACAGAATGAGTGTGCTATTGAGGCAGGAAGCAGGTCGTTGCGATGACGGGCAATTGGAAAGTTGCCATCTTTTCCTTACTGAGGGGCACGCTCAATCTTTAAAATCAAGCAGCATGAATACACCCATCCCCAAAATCGATTTAGTGTCCAAATGTGGATTGTATTGTGGCAACTGTAAAAAGTTTCTGAATGGTAAATGTGCCGGATGTGAAGCCAATACCGGGGCAAGCTGGTGTAAAGCCCGCGCCTGTTGTATCGAAAACGGATATACCACTTGTGCTGATTGCACAACAAGTAGTCCCCGCGATTGCAAAAAATTCAGTAATTTCGTTTCCGACCTGTTTTCATTTGTCTTCAGGTCCGACCGCCCGGCTTCGATCGCTTACATCAGGGAACACGGCCGCGAAGGCTTTGTACAGCTGATGGAAAATCAAAACCGGATGGTGATTAAAAAATAGGGCATGGGTGCATGAGTTGTTGAGTACACAGGCTCAGTGCTTAAACAGGACCACCTATGTGCTTATGAACCTATCGCTTACATTGGAAACCAATGAACCGCATCGATCGACTAAATGCCATTCTAATTCAGCTTCAGAGCAAGCGCATCGTGAAAGCACAGGAAATTGCCGATCGTTTTGAGATCAGTTTGCGAACCGTGTACCGCGACATTCGCGCCCTCGAAGAAGCAGGCATTCCCATTGGAGCCGAGGCAGGCATCGGTTATTTCCTGCAGGAAAGCTATCACTTGCCACCTGTAATGTTTACTTCGGATGAGGCGGCCGCCTTGCTTTTTGGTGAGAAGCTCATCGAAAAGATGAGTGATGATAAAATCATAAGCGATTTTTGTTCGGCGCTCTACAAGATCAAAGCGATACTGAAACCCTCGGAAAAGGATTATCTCGAAAAACTACACGAAAGGGTGGCGGTTTACAACCTGAATTCGATGGGCGACCGCTACCATCAGTTAAGGCTTTTTGAAATTCAGGATGCTTTGGTGAATAAAAGGGTTTTGCGCATTAAATACGAGGCCCGCTATGCGGGAGAAGCAGAATGGCGCGAGGTGGAACCCATTGGTTTGTGCAACTACAGTTCGCGCTGGCATCTTTTTGCATGGTGCCTGCTGCGGAAGGATTACCGCGATTTTCGGCTCGACCGCATCGAGGAACTGCAAGCGACCGAACGGAATTTCAAAGGAAAGAAACACCTCTCGGTTGCTGAATACATGGATCATATTTCAAATTTCAGCACGCAGGCCAACATCAGCATTTTGCTTCCAAAATGCAGTTTGAAACTGATCGAAGATTCAAAATACTGGTACGGTTTCCTTTCGCAGGAAGAGGATGGTGAGTACCTAAGAATGCAATTCGCAAATGACGATCTGAATGGTTTCGCCGTGTGGCTGCTCAATACCGGAAGCCACGCCAAAGTGGAGTCACCGAAGGAATTAAAAGATATTGTAATTGGCTACGTTCAATCGATGGCTGAGCAATACCGGGAATATCTTTAGAATGAATTCTTTTTGCAATAGCTACTAAATCATTTAATGCCTGGTTGGTCCAAATTATTTTAACCATTCAGAAAGTCGCTGTTTTACTTCTCACTGGTATAAACATTTCTCACAAAATTATATTTTACGATTGATCATTTTTTTCGCCAGCAAAGATCAAACAAGTTCCGATCCACTGAAAACTTTATCTTTGCTCCATGAGCATGGCTGCAAAATATTCTGACTTAATAAAGCTCAAAGCCAAAGCCCTTGGTTTTTCTGCCTGTGGCATAACCAAAGCCCGCAGGCTTGATGAGGAAGAAGCCCGTTTGAAGGCTTTTCTTGACCAGGCTTACCACGGCAAAATGGCTTATCTGGCCAATCATTTCGAGAAGCGCCTCGATCCCACTCAGCTGGTGCCAGGTGCAAAATCGGTGGTGGTGGTGCTGCTTAATTATTTCCCAGACGGATTTCAGCAAGGGATTGATGTTCCGTTAATTTCGAAGTATGCTTATGGAAAAGATTATCATTTGGTAATTAAGGAAAAACTGAAAGAACTTTACAACTACATCGATACAGAACTTGCTCCGGTTAACGGACGCATGTTTACCGATTCGGCGCCGGTGCTTGAGCGTGCCTGGGCGGTGCAGGCCGGTTTGGGATGGATTGGAAAAAACGGTCTACTGCTCAACAGGCAACTTGGTTCCTTCTTTTTCATTGCCGAACTGATACTCGATCTTGAGCTGGAATACGATCAAGCCTACAAGAAGGAACACTGTGGCAGTTGCAACCAGTGTTTGAGTGCCTGTCCGACCAATGCCCTGGTAAAGCCCTATGTGCTCGATGCCCGGAAATGCATCTCCTATCTCACCATTGAACTGAAGGATGAGATCCCCGAAGCGTTCCGTCCAAAGCTGATGCGCCGGGCATTTGGCTGCGACATCTGTCAGGATGTGTGCCCGTGGAATCAGCGTCCTCAAAGCCACCATGTTAAAGAATTTGAACCGCATTCCGAGCTGCTGAAAATGTCGAAAGTCGACTGGCAGCTTTTGTCGAAGGAAAAATTCAATGAGCTGTTCCGCTATTCGGCAGTGAAGCGGGCTGGTTATCAGAAGCTAAAGCAGAATATAAAAAGCATATTTGATCAATAAGTCGAAATCTTTGTTGTACAATATAAATAATGGTTGCTATGTTGTCAGAAAATAAACAGAAAATTATTGATGAGCTTGAGGACCTTTCACGAGGTGAAGAATTTAAGGTATTGAATTATATTAGAACGCTTAAGAAAAGCAGCTATGGCGAAGGCCTGGAAAACGCCATCGTAAGTGAGCCTTCTTTGGCAGCTGAATGGAATACCAGGGAGGAGGATGAGGCATGGAAAGACTTGTAAAAGGGGACGTTGTTGTGCTTCCTTTTCCTTTTTCAAACCTGACTGTTACCAAACGACGACCAGCTCTAGTTCTGCCAGCTTAAGAAGAAATCTAATTGCTCTAAATCTCCCATTCACTTACTCACCCTTCTCCGGAATTACTAACACCTTCATTCCCCGTGTACTGTTTCTGAAAAGAACATAGGGATCGACCTTATTTATTGTACAGACTTCCTCAAGGCTTTGCGTCGGACGATCAACACGATAGGATGCTTCCTTGATCTGCTTCATAAAAACTTCCGCCGGGACATCCAGAAGTACAGTAGCAATTTCTTCGATCGTCATTTTTTCAATGTGTGAAACAGGCGGATAATCGATTTGCTCACCCCAGGCATCCGAGGCCCAGTCGCCAAGTTGCATCACACTTTGAAAAGGCGGAACATTCAGCAGCGTGCCGGCGGCAAAAAGCAAAACTACGATCGATGAAGCAAGCAGTTCCCTTTTTCTGCGCAAGCCTGCTTTGGTCTTTCGGGTGAAATACGAAAAAAGTATCTTCCAGTTCATCGAAAAAACATGCGAGATGGCAAAGCCCAGAAACAGGTAGGAGAAAAGCGTGTGCAATGCCTGCCACTGATTGAGGTCGATCCAAAACAGTTCCCAGCCCAGCCAGCGAAAAACCCTGCCGGGGGGTGCCAGATAGAGGATCAGGCCCGAAACCGACATGATCAGAAAGGAAAAAAACATTCCAAAACTTACAAAACTTCGCCACTTAAAGGTTTTTCCCTGATCCATTTTCAAATTTTTATCGTATTTCGAAGTAAGACCACACAAAATTAGAAAAAGCTGCGACAATTTGAAGTAAGCCACTGCTTGTGAAAATTGACAATAATTTAATGGCTGCTACAACTATTTTGTGTTTTGATTGTCTATATTTCGTAATTGAAAATCTAAACAGAAAAATGAGACACGCTATATACCTGTTTTTTCTACTTTTTCTTACGATACAACTTGAGGCTCAAAAAACGGTTTCGCTTTCAGGCCGAATCAAGGATGCCGCAAACGGTGAAGACCTGATTGGGGCCACGGTGTATGTTGACCAGCTTAAAACGGGTACCGCCAGCAATAGCTATGGTTATTTCTCCTTGGGTGTTCAACCTGGTTTTTACAAGCTGTCGGTTTCCTTTCTGGGATACGAAACAGCCATTTATACCATTTCGGCCGATCGTGATACCCTGCTCGACATAAGGCTTGAGCCCTCATCGGAGCAGTTGGGTGAAATTGTGGTGAGCACCGAAGCCGTCAATCAGAACATCATCGGAAATGAAATGGGCACCTTTACCCTCACACCAAAGTCGATCAAAGCCATTCCCGTATTGTTTGGCGAACAGGATGTGTTGAAAACCATTCAGCTGATGCCTGGAGTTTCGTCGGCAGGTGAGGGCAGCTCAGGTTTTTTCGTGCGTGGCGGGCAGGCCGATCAAAACCTGGTATTGCTCGATGATGCACCGGTATTCAACCCTTCGCACCTGCTGGGGTTTTTCTCTGTATTTAATTCCGATGCCATTAACAGTGTAAAACTGTACAAGGGCGGTGTACCGGCCCGTTTTGGCGGACGGGCATCGTCGGTGCTCGATGTGCACATGCGCGAAGGGAATACCGAACGCCTCTCACTGAGCGGTGGCATTGGTTTGATTTCGAGCCGGGCCACCCTCGAAGGGCCCATTGGCAAAAAGGGAAGTTCCTTCCTGCTTTCAGGCCGACGAACCTATGCCGACCTTTTTCTGCTTTTGTCAAAAAATGAGACCCTGCGCGAAAGCCGCCTCTATTTTTACGACCTGAATCTGAAAACGCATCTGGAGCTAAACAGCAAAAACCAGCTCTATCTGTCGGGTTATCTGGGACGCGACGCCTTAAAAACTTCGATTTTTGGTTTCGACTGGGGAAACAAGGTAGCCACCCTGCGCTGGAACCATCTGTTTTCATCCCGTTTTTTCAGCAACACTTCCATTATTTTTAACGACTACAACTACGATACAGCCGCCGATCTCGATTTTGCCTTCGATTTAAGTGCAGGTATCAGGGGAAATACCTTTAAGCAACGGTTTACCTGGTTTGCCGGGGCGAATAACACCGTAACCTTTGGTGCCGAAGTGAATGACTATCTTTTTAAGCCGGGCAGTCTGGAAGTAATTTCGCTCGAAAATGAAGCGCAAAACTTTGAAGTGAGTTCAAAGGAAGGACTCGAATCGGCAGCTTATTTGTTCAATGAGCAGAAAATTGGCAGCCGTTTAACCCTGGGCTATGGCTTACGACTTTCGCATTTCATTCGCCGAGGACCGTCGACTGAATACCAGTTTGACCACTTGGGTGATCCTGTCGACACCATCAGCTACCAGAAGGGCGACTGGTATGCACCTTATTTGAATTATGAACCCCGTTTTAATGCCACCTTCGTTTTTAATGAAAACACCAGTGTCAAGGCAGGCTTTAACCGGCTCACCCAGTATATCCATTTATTGCAAAATGCCACTGCCGGAACGCCAATCGATTACTGGATTCCAAGCAGCGCGAATGTAAAACCACAAATTGCCGATCAGATCAGCGCCGGTATTTTTCGAAATTTCAGCATGCACCGTTACCAGTTATCGGCCGAGGTATATTACAAAAACATGCAAAATCAAATTGACTACCGTACAGGCGCCGAGCTGGTGCTCAACGAAATGGTTGAATCGGAATTGCTCTACGGAAAGGGGAAAAGCTATGGACTCGAACTGTTGTTGGAGAAAAAGGAAGGAGCTTTTACCGGCTGGATAGCCTATACGCTGGCCCGCTCATTGCGGCAAATCGACGGGATCAACAAGGGCGTGTGGTATCCTGCTCGTCAGGACAGGGTGCACGATGTGTCGGTAGTCGGTGTTTATCAGCTGAATCCTAAATGGACTTTTTCGGCTACCTGGGTTTATTATACCGGCAACGCAGTAACCTTCCCGGCAGGTAAGTATTATTTCGAAGGAAATGTGGCCAGTCTTTATACCGAAAGAAACGGTTACCGCATGCCCGATTATCACCGGCTCGACGTGGCTGCCACCTGGTTGTTGAAGGAAAGAAAAAACCATCGGTCGGAATTAAGTTTTTCGGTTTACAACGCCTATGCACGTAAAAACCCCTACAGTTATGTTTTTTCCGAAGATCCTGATCATCCGGGGCAAACACAAACTACCATGGTTTATCTGTTTTCGGCCATCCCGTCGATCAGCTGGAATTTTAAATTTTAATGTCATGAGAAAACTGATTCAAATTACAGCCATCGCATTTTTATTCATTGCCTGTGAGGAAGTGGTGGTGCTCGATTTAAACGAAATAGAAAAGAAACTGGTGGTTGAAGCTTCGGTGAGCAACCGGCCCGGAATGGTGGATGTTGCACTGAGCTACAGTCAGGGGTTTTACGACGAACCCCAACAGGTACTTCTTACCAATGCCAGCATAACGTTGAGTTCCAGCCGGGGCTTGAGGGAATTGCTTGTTCTAAACGATCAGGATCATTATGTATCAGGCAACATCGATCCCGAAGGAGGCGAAGTATTTACCCTGAACATTGAGGTCGATGACATACAGGTCGAGGTGAGTACCACCTTGCCCGAACCGGTGCCCATTGCACAGGTTGATTTTGTTCCCAATCCTTTCTGGGGCAGCAACGACAGTCTGAATGTATTTGTCAGTGTGAACGATCCAAAGGGAAGCGATAACTTCTTCCGTTTGATGGTAAATCATTATGGAATGGTTTCACCGGGTGAATACTACCTGCTCGATGACACTTTCGGAAAGGACGGCATTATTTCGATGCCGGTATATTACAAAACCTTTAAGCCGGGCGACACAGTCGTTGTCAGTTTATGGCACCTCGCTCCCGAGCTCTATTCATATTATACCAGTTTGAGTAACAACATAGGGGGCTCGTTCAATTCAATTGCTCCCGGGAATCCCGAAAGCAACCTGCCCGACGATGTGTATGGTTTCTTTAAAGGCTACAGCATCGATCAGGATACGCTGATAGTTCCCCGATTTCCCTTCTGATTTCAAGTGCTTTTGTTACTTTTGTTGCTCGTCGTTTGCTGATTATGGGGGAAGCAGCCGGAATGTTATGCAAGCTGGTCAATTGCTCTTCCCGACGCCAGCGATGTCAGTAATGCTTAAAACCTTATCTCATGAAAAAAATAAGCTTAGTCGTAATTGCAATTGTATTGATTATGAGCAGATGTAAAAATGGAGAAGAAAAGCCGGCTGCGGCTTTAGATGGTTTCCAGTTTAATGTGGAACAGTTTGCCGATCTGAAAATCCTGCGCTATCCGGTGCCGGGTTTTGATGAATTGAGTTTGCAGCAAAAGGAGTTACTTTATTACCTTTCGCAGGCGGCCATCGAAGGACGCGACATTGTTTTCGACCAGAATTACAAAAACAATCTGGCCATTCGACGTACCCTCGAAGCGATTTATATCCACTTTGACGGTGACCGAAATACCGACGATTTTAAAGCGTTCGAAGTGTACCTGAAACGCATCTGGTTTTCCAACGGAATTCATCACCATTATTCAAGCGACAAGTTTGAACCCGGCTTCAATCAGGAATATTTTACCGATCTGCTGATGGCCGTTGAAGAATCAAAATTTCCCATCCCGAAAAATGAGATCATCAAAACCCTGTTGCCCGTCATTTTCGATCCTGCCTTCGATGCCAAGCGCGTTAATCAGTCCGAAGGAGAAGACATCATCGCCACTTCGGCCAACAATTACTGGGGCCCGGGCATTAGCCAAAGCGAAGCCGAAGCATTTTATGCTGCCATGAAAGTGGAAGACGATCCCGAACCTGTTTCCTACGGTTTGAACAGCCGCCTGGATAAGGAAAACGGGAAGCTGGTCGAAAAGGTATGGAAGGTGGGCGGAACCTATTCGGCTGCCATCGAAAAAATAGTATACTGGCTCGAGAAAGCCGAAAAGGTGGCAGAGAATGAAAAGCAGAAAAAGGTGCTTTCGCTGCTGATCGAATACTACAAAACCGGTGATCTGCAAACTTTCGATCGTTACAATGTAGCCTGGCTCGACGACGACAGCTCGCGCATCGATTTTGTAAATGGTTTTATCGAAACTTACGGTGATCCGCTTGGACTGAAAGCCAGCTGGGAAAGTGTGGTTAATTTCAAAAATGAAGAAGCAACGCTTCGTACCGAAATCATTAGCAACAACGCCCAGTGGTTTGAAGATCATTCACCTGTTGACGAGCGTTTTAAAAAGAAAGAAGTAAAGGGCGTTACTGCCAAAGTGATTACTGCCACCATGTTGGGTGGCGATTGCTATCCTGCTACCCCCATTGGCATTAATTTGCCCAATGCCGACTGGATCAGAAAAGAACACGGATCGAAATCGGTAACCATCGAAAACATCACTTATGCCTACGATCAGGCAAGTAAGGGAAATGGTTTTCTCGAAGAATTTATGCTGACGGATGAAAGCATTGAAAGGCTGAAGAAATACGGTTTCCAGGCCGACAACCTGCATACCGACCTGCACGAATGTCTGGGGCATGGCTCAGGCCAGTTGTTGCCCGGTGTTGCCGGCGATGAACTGAAAGCCTACGGGGCGGCCATTGAAGAGTCGCGCGCCGACCTTTTTGCCCTTTACTACATGGGCGATGAGAAAATGGTGGAACTGGGGCTCTTACCCGATATGGAAGCATACAAAGCTGCTTACGACGATTACATCCGCAACGGACTGATGACCCAGCTTACCCGAATCAAACTGGGCGACAATGTTGAACAGGCCCACATGCGCAACCGTCAGTTGATTTCACGCTGGGCTTTTGAGCATGGTAAGGCCGATAAGGTAATTGAGCAGTTGGTAAAAGAGGGAAAAACCTATTTTGTGATCAACGATTACGAGGCTTTGCGCTCCTTGTTTGGAGAGCTGTTGGCCGAAATACAGCGGGTCAAATCGGAAGGAGATTATCAAACAGCCAAAGAACTGATTGAAACGTATGCCGTAAAAATCGACAGGGAGCTGCATGCCGAAGTGCTGGAGCGTTATGCAAAACTGAAGCTGGCACCCTACAGTGGCTTTGTGAATCCTGTGTGGAAAGTTTCGAAGGATGAGCATGGAACAATCACCGACATTCAACTCGACTATTCCGAAGGCTACACCGGGCAGATGTTACGCTATTCGAAGGAACACTCGTGGTTGCCCGTGTACAATTAAAGCTTTATAGCTAAAAAATAAAAAGAACCGGTTCGATGCTTGTCATCACCGGTTCTTTGCTTATATGTAATTGGTATTGTGTATTTTATTTCCTGATGATTCAGGCACTTTGGGCTTCCATGTTAAAGATGGAAATGCTTTCGATCAGTTCGGCTGCAAATTTCTCAAGTTCTTCGGCACTGGCCGACATTTCTTCGGCTGTGGTGGCATTCGACTGGATACTCAGATTGATTTCGCCGATGGCATTGTTCACCTGTTCGGCACCTGCTCCCTGTTCACGACTCGATGCATAAATGGATGAAATCAGTTCAGTAGTTGTTTCCATCAGCGGAATACTTCCGGCCAGCTTCTCGCTTGCATTTTGTGAAACAGAGGCAGCACTTTTCGATAACTCGATGATTTCGGCAGCTGCTTTCTTGCTGCGTTCGGCCAGATTGCGAACTTCGGCAGCCACCACACTGAAGCCTCGACCGTGTTCCCCTGCACGCGCTGCTTCAACGGCCGCATTCAAGGCCAGAATATTGGTTTGAAAGGCGATGTCGTTGATAATTTCTATTTTCTCGGTAATATTGTTCAGTACTCCAATGGCATTCAGGGCAGCACTGTTGCCTTCTTTTACCGAAGCATTGGCCTCAAGGGCGATGCTGTTGGTCCGTTCAGCACCCTCGGTATTGGACGATGTGCTGACGACAATTTCCTCCATCGACGAGGAGATTTCTTCAATGGAGGCAGCTTCACTGCTGGTTCCCAGCGAAAGTGAATCGGAAGTGGCCCTCAGTTGCAGGCTGGCTTGATTTACCTGCATCGAAATGTTCTTAATGCTTCCAATACTGCTCATCAGATTTTCGGAAAGGCTTCCCAGCGAGCGGGCCAGTATGCCCAGTTCGTTGTTTCGTTGCTGGTCCGTAGTGTTAATTTCGATGAGCAGATTTCCCTTCGAGAGTTCTTCCACATTCTTTAAAGCACTGTCGAGTGGCTTTCTGATTTGTTTGTAAACCAGATAGATTAAAAATGCCGATATGCCCATCCCAAAGGGCAGCGACATCATTTGAGGGTAGGCTTCAGGAAAAGCATCGGTAAGCTTGGTGCTTACCACCAAAATAAACAGGTTAATAACCCATAGCGCTGCAATATTAAACAGTATGCTGTTTTTAAAAAGGATACGCAGTACAACAATGGCTGTTGGAATCCCAATTCCTAAAACAATAATAATATCCTTGAAAACTTCATTCATAATTAAACCCTTTTTTATTCCACAGTATTTAAAACAGGAAAATATGTTTTGTTATTTGCAATTGAAATCAGTGTTTTGGCGAAGTGTTCCGAAAAGTGCGTTTTAAGTATGCCGGAAACAAAGCCTGCCTTTTGCATTTCGCGGTGGAGGTTAATGTCGTCCGACATGCTTACACCAATGAAATAGCATTTTGCAAGCTGTTTTTTGACTGTTTTTACGGCAGCAATTCCACTTTCTTCGTTAAGCATGATGTCCATTAACACCAGATCGGGTGTTTGCAGGGTAAGCAAATGATTGAATTGTTCAACATTGCCTGCTTCACCTGAAACATGAAGCTGCCGGTGATTTCTCAGCATAAACTTCACCGCTTCAATAAAAGCTGCATTATCGTCTACAATGATGATATTTTTCTTGTTTTCCCCTTCCATCTTGTGAAGGCAAAAATAGAAACAGGAAATAAGGCCTTAGTCAGGATAAAACTGCGTTTTTTTCAGGGGAAAACCCTTGAATTCAATGAGGTGAGCTATAGTTCAATTAAGCGGTTTTTGATGGCAAAAAGGACCAGTGCCACGGCATTGTTAGCTCCTGTTTTCTGCATTAGTTTGGCTTTGTGCCCTTCGACGGTCTTTGGACTGATGAAGAGTTTTTCGGCAATTTGAGCATTGGTACAGGCCTGGCAAACCAGTTCGAGTACATCGAGCTCGCGTGCCGATATTTCGAGTTGTTGTTGCAAGGCACTTCCCGAAGGAGCCTGTTTTTTTGTTAGAATAATGTTCATCAGCAGTTCCTGCGAGAAATAGTTATCACCCAGTGCCACGGCTTCAATTGCCTTCACGAGTTCAGAGCTGCCTGCATCTTTCAGTACAAAGCCCTTTACCCCGGCTTCGATCATACGCAGGTAATGAGCCTGGTCGCCATGCATCGAAAGGGTGATGATTTTTAAATGAGGATGCCTGGCCAGTGCCTTTTCTGTAGCTTCGAAGCCATTCATCCGGGGCATGTCGATGTCCATCAGCACCAGATCGGCTTCAACACGGTCAAGTAGTTCAAGCAGATCGACTCCGTTGGCTGCTTCGCCTGCTATACTGAAATTCGGATGCCGGCTCAATACAAACTTCACCCCTTCGCGGAAGAGGTCGTGATCGTCAACAATAATGATTTGGATGGGCTGTTGATTCATGAGTTTTAGCATTAATGTGTTGAATCGCCTTTTAAACCAGTGGCCTGGACTTGTGCATTTAATTCAAATCCTTGATCGGGAGCAGTTTTCATCTGGATGCTTCCATTCAGATTTTCAATCCGGCTTTGAAGGTTGAATAGTCCGATCCCTTTGGCTTTCTGTTTTATCTCCTTCATGTCGAATCCACAACCATTATCTTTATAATGAATGGAGATGTAGTTGGCTTTGAGCGACAAGCTGATTACTATTTGTGTTGCATTGGCATGTTTGATGGTGTTGTTAATTAGCTCACTGGCAATGCGGTATATGCTTATCTCTATCTCCGGAAGTAGTCTTTTTTGCAGGTTCGATTCAAAGTCGATTTTAATTGCATTGCGAAATTTTACTTTCTCGATGAACGACTCAACCGCCCTTGTGATTCCCATGTTTTCGAGAATGTACGGGCTTAGGTTGTTCGATACTTCTTTCACTGTTTTTATCGACTCATTCAGCGTAGAAGCGATGCGTTCTTCAATTTCGCCATCCCCCGGATTGTTAAAATATATTTCAAGGTAGATTTTTAGTGTCGAAAGCAGGGGGCCAAGCCCGTCGTGTAGTTCCTTTGAAAAGCGGTTGCGTTCTTTTTCTTCGGCAGCCAGCGAGGCCAGGTAATTCATTCTTTCATGATTCACCTTTTCGGTGTTGTTGCGAATAATGAAAAGAAAGGCTTTTTTTTCGTTGTAGTCGATCACACGACTGCTTACATCAATGTAAAGAAGGCCTTTGGGGGGAATCTCAATTATCAGACTTTGTTTGTGTGGCATCAGTTCAGGATGCTGATAATACATGTCGAATAACTTGTGCTCGGCTGCCGGAATAAAGTAATCGGCCTTGGTGTTTCTGATTTCATAATCGTTTTGACCGCTTAGTTCCTTATAGGCAGCATTGTATTCCAGTATATTTTTCTCCCGGTCAACAATGATAATGGCTTCGCTGCTGTTGTCGAAAATATTTTTGAAATTTTGTTCCTTCTGCCTTGCCAGCTGCTCCGAATGGTAGCGTTCGTCGGCCAGCAATGAGAGTTGATGATTCTTGCGTTCAAGTGCCAGCTTTTGCTTCTTCAATGCTCCAATATTGTCGATTAGTTTCTGACGAATGTACCGGGTAGTAAATGAGATAATCAGGCTGAGCGCCACAACGATCAGAATATTCGTCAAAACGGTTTCGAAGGGCAGTATACGACGATAGAGATAGGACCCCGGCATGATGTAATGATTTCGGGTAAGAAGATAAAGCAGTATGGTTGTGAGTGTGCTTAAAACGAGCCAATAGATGCCTTTCTGAAAATCAAAATAAATTGAAGCAAGTACAATGGCGGCTGTAAACCACAAGTAAGCAGAACTGACAAAACCACTTTCAAGCAGGTTCAGTGCTCCCAAAAAAAATATAGACAAGATCAGGGTGCTTGCTCTCAATTGGTAGGAAAGTGACTTGCGGAAAAGTGCAATGCCCAGTACAAAAAGGTAAACCAGCAAATAGAAAATCCAGAAAACAGCAATGCCCAGTGTGAAGGCTTTAAAAATAGAAGAAATAACTAAAGGAAGTCCGGCTAAAGCTCCCACAATTAGCGCAATATTTACCAGCCTGCTCTTAATGAGCTCTATTTCCTGAAAAATCTGTTCTCTCATCTCCTGTCCCTGAAAACTTTAAATGTAAACCGAAAATCAGAAGCAAGCAAGCAGCAAGCGTATTTTGTAAATAAAAAGTTGCATTTTGTTGTTTGGGCTTGATGCGAAATTTTTACCCGCTTCTTATACTATTCCCTGCTACTCTTTTGAAAAGCAATTAAATTTTGCTTTATTGTATTAGCATCATTAAAAACCGATCAAAAACCCATCCTTCCTTTAGCTAAACTGACACAGCATGAAAAAAAATCACAACCAAGCCATAGTGCCATTGATAAGTTGAAAGGAGATTGCTTATGTATCGTTTGTTCTTCGAAAATAACCTCGATGCCTTGCTTTTATCGAATGATGCCGGCGACATTTTTGCCGCCAACAAAGCCGCCTGTGTTCTTTTTCAAAGAAGCGAGCAGGAACTGATACAGGGGGGCAGGCAGTCAGTAGTCGACAAGGAGGATCAACGCCTTCCATCCATCTTAAGCAGCCGGGCACGCAATACAAAGGTGAAGGCTCGACTCCGTTTACTTAGAGGTGATCAGTCAACTTTCGAAGCAGAAATCACTACCACCATCATCGAATATGAAAATGAAAAACATACACTGATCCTTGTTCGTGACATTAGCCGTGAAGTCGAAAATGAAAGACGACTGTTGGAAAATCAGCGTCATAATGAAATCCTGATCAGTAACCTGCCTGGCATGGTGTACCAGTCAGACTTCAACAATGATTATTCATTCAGCTATGTGAGTAGTGGCTGCTTGCGACTTACCGGTTACAAAAGCAGTGACTTTCTCAAGGGAAAGATTTCTTTTGGAGAACTGGTGCTGCCAAAGTACCGGGATTTTTTATGGGACGAATGTCAACGAGTGGTGCAGGAAAGGATTAATTTTGAAGGAGAGTATCAGATTCGCGACCGGCAGGGAAAAATCAAATGGGTCTGGGAACGCTCCCGCCCGGTGTATAACGAACAGGGAGAACTGCTCTACCTCGAAGGTTATATCGAAGACATATCGCGTCGGAAAAGCACCGAGATCGAATCGATGAAATTTTCGCGGGCCGTGGAGCAAAACATGACTTCAATTATTTTGACCGATATTAACGGGAACATTGAATATGCAAATCAGTCTGCAGTCGATTTGTCGTGCTATTCATTGGATGAGTTGATTGGGAAAAATATGCGTATTCTAAAATCAGGGTTTGTCCCCGACGATGTATATTCCAACATGTGGGTCACTATTACCGCAGGTAAAACATGGAAAGGTGAATTAATAAATAAAAACAAAAAGGGTGAATTGTATTGGGTTAACAAGTCCATCTCTCCCATTATCGATCCCGATGGAAATATCACCAACTTTGTTAGTGTTGCAGAAAATATTACCCAAAGAAAAAAGGACGAAGAAGAACTGATTGAAGCCAAAAAGAGGGCCGAAGAGGTCGACCTGCTCAAAACCGCTTTCCTGGCCAATATGAGTCACGAATTGCGAACACCGCTTAATGCAGTAATCGGCTTTTCTGAACTGATCAATGAGGAACTGCCAAAGGAGCAGATTCTTGAGTTTTCACGTACAATCAATCAGAGCGGAAATAATCTGCTTGACATTGTAGAACAAATTTTCGATGTATCACTGCTCGAAACCGGTGATATGGCGGTCGATCGTTCTGTTTTTGACCTGGTTCCCTTATTTGACGGGTTGGAGACCGAGGTAGTTCGTATGCAGCAAAAGCACAGGAAGCAGGATTTGCATGTCAGCGCCATTCTGCCCGCTGGAATGAACTCTTATATGTTGAATAGTGATGAAAAACGCCTGCGCCAGATCATGCGTAATTTGCTTGATAATGCGGTGAAGTTTACCACCCAGGGTGCTGTGCAGTTTGGCTTTGAGATTGATGGTAAGCAGTTGCTTTTTTGGGTGAGTGACAGCGGACCGGGCATTTCACCCACCATGCAAAAAATGATTTTTACCATGTTCAGTCAGGTGGAGCAATCGTATACCCGAAGTACCGGCGGCACCGGAATTGGATTAACCATTTCACAGAAGCTTGTTGAATTGCTCCGGGGCAAAATGTGGGTCGAAAGCTGCGAAGGACAAGGAAGTACTTTCTATTTTACTATTCCCTGTACATTCCAGTCGGCAGCTTCAATATAAAGTTTTGCATACACAAAATCCCGGTCGGGATAATGCCAAATGGCCTCGCCGTACGAAGGCACTTTGATGCCGTTGATTTCCTGATAATCCGACATAGGCGTCGACCATGGAATGTTTTCCGATTTTCCATTCCCAGTGGTGGCATAGCGGTCGTTGCTGATGAAATTGACCAGTTCGCCTTTCTCATTAAAATAGATGCTTGCACTGATGGTTTGCCCATACTGGCTGATGGTGGCTTTAACGCTCAGCTCGTCGATGCTTTCCCAACGAACGGGTGCATCAACCAGGGCTCCGGGAGCGATAATGCACAGATCGTTCAGGTAGGTTACCAGTTCGGCCTTGTCCATCTCAGGACCTTCGGCATAAGCAATTTTAAAACGCCCCAGCAGTTTGATCAGCATAATGGCACCCCGCTCATCGTAGCGGTGTCTGCCCGAAAAGAGGCTGTTGCCCATGTGGAAAATGCGGGTGGGATGCCCGTCGATCCAGTTGTATTGTTCCGATTTCACCTTCATGTATTTTCCTTCCTTCCTACTAAACTGCCCCCTGAACTTCAGATAAAAATTACGGGGAATGCTTTTTCCCACCCAGCCGCAGTAAGTCAGGTAGCGGGCAACAGGTGCAGGCAAATGCTGCAAGTCGGCAGCACCGATCACTTTTGTTGCTGCAGATTCATCCTGCATGCGTTCGTTTACTTCATTCCGGAACAGGCTGCTGGTCGATTGGCAGGCGCTCAGTATTGTGCTTGTCATAACGGTGATAATTAGTAGTTGAATGGTTTTCATGTTGATGTGTTGAAATTCAGGACTTAGTCTTTTGAAACAAGCAGCATCATCGAAAGGGGGGGGACAAAAATACTGTGACTTCGGTGTACTTTCAACCCTTGTTCATCGATGGCCAGGCCCGATGCAATTTCGGTCCATTCCCGTGCCTCAACCGGAAATACGATCGGTGTACTGTTGTTGTTGAAGATCAACTGAATTTGTTTCCAGCTGTCGTTATTGGCATGTTCGCCCAGGGTATAGGCAACAACTCCCGGCAGATAATGATCGGAAAAGCGCAGGTGTTTCTGAATGGATGCCGTATCGGGCAGTCTGAATGCAGGGTGTTTTTTTCGGATGGCAATCAGCTTTTTGAAATAGTCGAAAACGTACGAGAACATGGCTTTACGGCTCCAGTCGATGAGGTTGATTTCGTCGCCGGCCTTGTAGGAATTGCCGTTTCCCTTTTTAGTACGCAGCATTTCGACCCCGGCATGAAGAAAAGGAATGCCCTGCGAAGTAAGCAGGATGGCCCCTGCCAGGCAAACCATGCGACTTAGTTCATTCAACTTCGCTTCGGGATGCGAAAGCTTGAGTTTATCGTACAGTGTATAATTGTCGTGGCACGAAACGTAATTGACGCAGGACTGCGGACTCATTGACCAGGCCCATTTAATGGAAGCCACATAGGCATAGTTAATCTGAGGATGGCCTGTTGCAGCCACAATACCGTATTTAAGCGATTCCTCATTGAGTGTTTGTCCGCTTACAAAACCAAGGCTGTTGGGCTGAGCCCAGTGTCCTTTGATAGCATCTCTGAAATCGTCGTTAAACAGTGCAATGCGCTTCAATTTTGATGAATTGCTTTTTACGGCCCTGCGTTTTTCATCCATGGGGCTGGATGCAGCGGTCCATCCTTCGCCGTACATCACAATGCGCTGGTCGATCTGGTCGAGGGCTTTGCGGATGGCATTCATAGTGTCGATGTCGAATATGCCCATCAGGTCGAAACGAAAGCCGTCAATGTGGTATTCGCTTGCCCAGAAAACAATGGAGTCGATAAGATATTTCCTGACCATGGCTCTTTCGGACGCAATTTCATTTCCGCAGCCGCTGGCATCGCTAAAGGTACCGTTGGGTCGCTGGCGGTAATAATAGCCCGGAACCGTCTGGTTGAAACAGGAATGATTAATGAGTCCGGTGTGGTTGTACACCACATCCATAATTACCCCGATGCCTTTGTCGTGCAGGGCTTTAATCAGCTGTTTCAGTTCGTTGATCCGGGTGGCTCCATTGTGGGCATCGGTGGCGTAGGAGCCTTCGGGGGCATTGTAATTCAGCGGGTCGTAGCCCCAGTTGTATTGCTTCTTTTCGGGGTGTTCCTCGTCGACGGTAAAAAAGTCGAACACGGGCAACAGGTGCACGTGGGTAATTCCCAGTTCGCTCAGATGATCGGGTCCTGTTTTCACCCCTTCGGGCGAGCGACTTCCAGCTTCGGTAAAGGCCAGGTATTTGCCCTTGTGTTGCATGCCCGAATGATCGTCGATGCTGAAATCGCGCACATGGAGTTCGTAGAGCACCATGTCGGTGTAATGTTCTGGTAGTATGTTCCGGTCGTTTTCCCATCCGTCGGGATGGGTGCGGTGCAGGTCGCAAATCATGGCCCGCTTACCGTTTACCCCTACTGCATAGGCATAAGGATCGGGCACTTCGTCCATCCATTTGTCCTCAATCAGGCATTGAACCGTGTAATATATTCCATGGCAATCGCCATCGATGCGGGCCTCCCAGACGGCTTCCTTTCTTTCGGCTTCAATCAGACTGAAATGACTGTCGCCCGAGCCTTGTTTATACAGGCGTAGCAGCACCCGTTGAGCAGTGGGTGCCCACAAGCGGATAATGCTTTGTTGGGCAGAATAGCTCAGGCCCAGCGGCTGTTCGTTATAAAACGGATAGGTTGAGAAGTCGATGTTTCCGAAATTCCAGTTCATGCCTTTCTGAATAAGGTGGATTTAGTAAGCACATACCGCGTATTGATTGCTTTGTTCTGATCGTAGCGCAATTCGATTCGTATTCGGGAAAACTTTTTCAGTTCCTTGTTAAAGTCGTAAAATGCCTTTAAGTCGATGGGCAATTGATGGCTTTGACCTGCTTCGAGAAAGAGCGGATATATTTTGGATGAATTGACTGCCTTAATTTTGAACGCCCGGTTTTGGCTTGTTCGTTTGAACCTGATCACAGGATGTTCGATAACGATGGCTTTTTTTGAGCTGTTCTCAATTTTCAGATGAATGGTCTCGGGCCGGTAGGTTTTGTTTTTTGTTAAGTATACACTGATGTCACTTTTAAAAGGATTACGAATGCTGAATTTCAGTTTTCGTTTTTTGCCAATCAATGCAAGTGCAAGAAGCGCCAAAACAATAAAAAGCACCCAAATGAGCTTATGCCCTTCGGGACCAACGGTTTCTATTTGTAGTAAGTGATGAATAAATGGTGTCGTGTTCATATATGCTGATTTCGGAGCTAAGTTAATGAAAAGTAACAAGGATGAGGGAGGAATGGTTAAATGCCTTAATGAATAAAGCCGAATGAGCATGGGACAATAATATTTTTTGTATACTTTAAACCCCACTAAAAAACTGAACTCAGTTGAATAAAATTAACCAGCAAACGCAGTTTCACGCATGAAAAAATATGTTTACAATTTTCTTTTACCGGCAGCGGTATTGTTGTTCTTAAACTCCTGCTCAACTGTGATCAATTTAGCTAATCTAAAGTATGATGAAAAGCTGGATTTATACCAATACCCGGTTGATGCAAACAATTCGATTTACCCAAGAGACGAAAACCAGCATGTGATAGGGAGCCATAATATTGGTAGTTTCTATACGCAATTGGAAGAAGTTGAGTTTGAATATGATTTTACTAAAAGCATTGAGCAGGATGATTTTTTGAAGTTCATCGATCATCAGCTTTCAAGAAGTTATTCCGAAATCAATCAATTGATAATTTCAAATGAATTTGATGCTGCTTTGACTGAAATCAATCGTCTGGAGGTATTGTATCCCGACATTACCAGGTTTAGCGATTTACTCTTTCTGAAAGCCATTGCATATGAACACTCAGGCAGTATTGAGCAGGCACATGCCAGCTACCTCGATTTTCTGAATTACTCATCTGCTAAGTACTCCCGACGATTCAGAGGGTATCGTGATTTCGACCGCAATGACAGTATTTGGGCTTTGGAAAGAAGTTTTGCCAAAGAGAAATATTTTGACTCCACAAAAGCTGATTATTCTAAATTTCTGTCAGTCATTGAACCAAAATATCATTACTCTAGTTTTCAACCAGGATTCCTTATCAACCCGGAAGACTATTCACGGGGTATTGACTGGATTTCGATGTTTGTGTTTGGATATGATTATTCGAACAAAATAGGCATAGCTTATCATGTGAGTAGAAAATTGAATAGCAGGTTTGATATGAATGTCTGGGCGATGTCATCGGGTAATACAAGCAGTTTCGGAGCTGGAGTTCCTATTCAGATCTATAAATCATCTGATAATCGATTTGCAGCAAAAATAAGTCCCTTCGTGAGTTTTGCGTATACCGATACTATTTTGGTAGATGATGCAACTTATGGAATACGGCAAGGACTTTTTAATTTTGGAGCAAAGCTGTCGGGTGCCTTTTATCTTTTACCTAATTTATCGCTGGGTGCCTATTATAAGTATAATTTTCATAATGCCAATCATCCAATTCTTACAAAAAAACACAACCTTTCTCTTTGGTGGCAGAATGAATACGACCTGAGCATGTATTATGCCATCTTAAAGGGCTTGAGTGTGAAAGCCGGGGTTTACAATGGAGATCTTGTTGGGGGCATCCTATGGAGTGGCTGGGAAATTTCGTACAATATCACCAATCCGGGTCTTTTATTAAGGATTGACATGTATTAAAACAGAAAATTTAAAATGAGATGAGAAAGTGAGCAATTAATAATTCGACCAATAAGTGTGGATGATAAAAACGAAATATTTGAATATCGTTGCGATAAAGATATATCCTGTTTCGACCAATTTGTGGTACACGAAATAGCGAATCTATATTTCAATAATCTTGTTATTTGTATAAGCTGTTGTTTTATTGTCTGAAAGCCAGGCAGGTCTTTTCAGCAGCATTGATCAGATGAAGCGGGTAGAGCGATGCATGGCTGACCCTTACCGGATTGATATCGATGCCGCCCCGACGGGTGTACTGGCAGGTAATCATCAATTGCTCCGGCTGGTATTTGCTGATAAGCCGCTGGTAAACCAACTCGCAAATTTCTTCGTGAAAATGATTTTCGTTCCGGAGTGAAACGAGGTAGCGCAAAAAATCTTCAGGCTTTGGCAGCTGCGCACCCTCCATCGAAATATACAAGGTGCCCCAGTCGGGCTGATGGGTGATTTTGCAATTACTGCGCAAAAGGTGCGTTCCCCATCTGATGCTTCCTTTTCCCTGATTTTCACCCAGAAGTTCAGGCGTTTCACGGTATACATTGCAGGCAGGAAGTTGGTGTTGAAGCAGCTCTTCAAGAAGCACAAAGCCGGAGAAATCATCTTCAGCTGCAGGCACACGATGATCGAAATAAGTGATCTGCACCGGGCAGCCCAGTAAGGTTTCCAGATCGTTTTCAATCGTCGATACTGCTTTAGCGATGCCTTCCCCTGCGCTTCCTCCCAGCTTTTCCATATTAAAGGCGTTAAGGTAGAGCTTCAGCGATTTGCTTTCGACCAGGAATTGGTTGTTGCAGGGATATACTATTTTAAGCATCCCGGCGATGGGCAAGCCATTGTCGAGCAGAAAACTGAATTCGTAGGCATGCCACACATCGTAGCCTTTAAAAGGCAGCTGTTCATCTGAAATGTCGTATTGCTCCCGGTTCAGTTGGCGGGGAACTGCAACCAGTACCGAGGGGTCGTAGTGTTGGGGATAAGCGCTTTGCTTTCCTAAATGAGTGGCTTCAATTGACATGGCTGTAATGTTTATCGCTTACTTGCAAGGCTGGTGAAGTACTATTTAAACTCCTGAAATGCCGTCGAAATAGGTGATTTGTAATCTCGGACTGTAACGCCAGCCCCGTTCGATGGATGCCTCGAGCGCCACCATGCGGGTTTGAGTCAACTCGTCGGCGGTGCTTCCCAGGGGCATGAGCACCACATCGTCGGGTTGCCAGCCGGTGAGCCGGTTCAGAAAGCTTTCTTCTATTTCGTCGAGTTCAGCGGGATGCTGAACCACAAACTTCAGCTGAAAGTCTTTTCCGGGTGTAGCGCGGCAATGATCGATGATGGCCTGCAAGGCGCTAATATTGATTCTTGTTTTCTCAGCCTGTTCGGGAGGAAAGGGAATCATCACAGCGGTTTTTTCGAGCTTCTCCCTGCTGGGCACCGAATTGCGCAGTTTGGGAGAAATGCTGAAAAAATCGATTCCGCTGACCAGCTTTTCATGGTACAGGCTGCCATTGGTCTCAACGGCAACGTGCATATTTCTTTCGGCCTTCAATTCAGCAATTAAACGGCTCAGACCTTCGGGCTGAATAAAGGGTTCGCCTCCCGAAATAACCAGATGATTCATTCGGCCCATGTTCTGAAGAATGAGCTGTTTTACTGTTTCGATGGGGATCCGTTTTTCACCACGGGTATCGAACGAGGCCAGCGGCGTGTCGCACAGGCTTACATCGCCGTTGGGGAGCAGCCACATGCAGCGCAGGTTACAGCCTGCTGTGCGCAAAAAGAGCACCGGCACACCAGCCATTTTGCCTTCGCCCTGCAGGGTGCCGGCTACCGAAAATCCTGTGGCAGGACCTTTTTTCAGGAGCTGTCCCTTTTCATCCTTTACAATCGGGAAGATGGCTTCGGGGGCCAGAAAAATATATTCGTTGTTCATTTTTGTTTTTTTTGTAGCGACGCGATGTTTACAATGCCGTATCGATTACGCCTGCCTGGGCAAAGGCCTTGGCGCGCAGGAGGCAGCTGTCGCAGGTGCCGCAGGGCTTTTCTCCGCCACGGTAGCAGCTCCAGGTAAGGCTCCAGTCGACCCCCAGTTCTTCACCGATTTTTATTTCATCGGTCTTGTTAAGGTGAATAAAGGGTGCGTGGATGCGCATTTTTCTGCCCTGTTCCACCGCAGCCACCGTGCCCATGTTGATGGCATTTTCCATGGCACTGATGAATTCTTCGCGGCAATCGACATAGCCCGAATAATCGACCTCGCTGACACCAATGAAGATATCCTGCGCACCAATGGCTTCGGCATACGATGCGGCTACTGAAAGAAAAACCATGTTGCGGGCAGGTACGTAGGTTGGCGGAATGTCAGTACGGTCAAGGTCGCCGTCCTCAACTGCGATGGCTGCATCGGTGAGTGAACTGCCGCCCCACAAATTAAGTTTCAGCGACACGATGTTGTGTTCGAGGGCACCTGCTTTTTGGGCGGTGGCTTTGGCACACTCCAGTTCTTTGTTGTGTTTCTGTCCGTAGTCGAACGAGAGGGCATGCACTTCGAAACCTTCACTTTTGGCCATATAAAGTGCTACCGACGAATCTAATCCGCCCGATAGCAAAACGACTGCCTTCCTCATGAAGTGATGTGCTTAAGCCCGGTTATACAGGGTTTGTTGCCCCGTATTTCGGTAGTAATAAGGTGTTTCATATCCTAGTTTTATTTATAGACAGGATGGTTTCGAACTGTCTGCATTTATTTTATGCGGGCAAAAGTAAGACTTTTTCCCGGTAGTTAAAAACTTTGTATTGGTACGTACTGTGGCTACCTGATTATCAACTTTCCTGCGGTGTTGATTTGCTTTCCGTTTAAACGGACCAGGTACATTCCCTGTGTCAGGGTGCAGTTGCTGATCAGCTGCCGGCTGGCCAAGCCGTTTAGATTTTCTTCGGTCCTGTAAACGAGTTTGCCGTTCAGATTATAAATGCCAATTTCAATCATTCCGCTTAGCTCTTGTTCGAATTCGAGCGTCAGGGTTGAAGCACTGCTTTGGTAAGCCTTGAATGATGAAGTGTTTAAATTACTGAAGCCAACGCCTACGCTGGTTTCGAAGGCACCCAGATCGGGAGCTGGTCCCTGAAAAGGAAAGCCCAGATCGGTCCCGGCATTTACCAGGTCGCTGTCGTCGTTCAGACGCATAAAATCGACCACAGGCAGCGAACCGTCGCTCTGGCGGGGACCCGAAATGCCGGTGGTGTCGACCGATATAAAATCGGATGCATCGACCGAAAAAGGAGCATTCCAGCTGTTGCTCTCCTGAACTACAAACGATGCCAGATTTTTATTTCCATTAAATACCACACAGTTTTTTACTTCGGCTACTTTCCCGGGGGCAATATTCCCGGGGATGCTGTAATCGTATCCCAGGTTGCCGTATCCTGTACAATTGTAAAAGAACATGTCGCCCCGGTTGTTGTTTTGGTCGAAGCCCTTCGATTTGTTGTAGAATGCAAGGCAGTTGATCAGGGTGAAGTTGTGTTTCAGGTTCCTGTCGTCGCTGCCACCTACTTTAAATCCGTTACCATTGGCTTTGGCTCCTCCATCGCTGCCATCCTTGAAATAGCCGTTGCTCCAGGTCCAGCAGTTTTCGAGTACAGTGCTTACATCGTCGTTGCCACGCATGTAACCGTCCCAGCCGTCGTCGACATTGTTCCAGGCGCGGCATCCGTAAAAGTAGTTGTTGCTGCCCACGTCGAGTTTGGCGGCAAAACCATCGGCATCGCCGTAGTCGGTCGGATCGGCATTGAAATACGAATCGCAGTTGATCATTTTATTGTCGTGCGCCCCGTTGCCCAGTTGCAGGCCGGTGTCCTTGTTGTCGTGAAAGCTGCAAAATTCAATCACATTGTGATTTCCCGAAATATTCAGGGCATTGTCGCCGGCATACATCATCTCAATCCCCTTTATTTTCCAGTAACTGCCTGAGAGGATCATTCCTCTTTTTCCCATTGCAGTGCCCGAAAAGTCGAGTACGGGTTTTTCATTTTCATAAGCCAGCAGAAAAAGACTGTCGCTTTCGGTTCCGCTGTCTCTGATATAGATGGTGGCATTGTGCTTGTAAACGCCGCCGCGGAGCCAGATGACATCGCCCGGATTCACCACGTCGATGGCTTTGACAATGCTTGCAAAGGGTGTTTCAAGGCTAAGTCCGTCGTTGCTGTCGTTTCCGTTGGTGGCAACATAGTATTGTGAAGCCATGCTGAGGCTTGCTAAGAGACTGAAGGTAATGAGTAAAATTAATTTCATGAGTTGTTTTCTAATTTTCTGTTTTGCGCTTTATTTTCTGAAGGAAGAATACTGTAATAAACATAGCGGTTTACGGGTGTAACAAGCCCGTATTTTTCGCCCAGCTTCACCACACTTCCGTTTTGATATTCAATTTCTGAAGGCCTACCTTCGAGTACATCGCGTGTTAACGAAGAGTTGGCGTCGGCAGGAAACTGATCGACAGCGGCCATGGTTCTTTCTACGATGTTTTCAGGCAGGTCGATGCCGGCAGCCAGTGCCAGTTGATAGATCTCGGTATACAATTCGATGAGTAGCTGGCGGGTTTCGGGTGTCGAACGCAGTTCGCCGTAGTTACTGCGTGTTACCACCAGCAGGGCACTGGAGCAAATCATCAGGAATTTCTTCCATATTTCGCTTTCAATGTTTTCGGCCCAGGTGTTTTTGATGCCGGCCATGTCGAAGGTATATTTGATCCAGGCGGCTCTTTCGGTGTGGGCCCCGTCGGTCTCACCAAAAATAATCACCGGGTCGGAGCCCATGTGCCGGATGACTCCTGGCGCTTCAATTTTGCTGAATATTTTACACATGCCGCCAACCATGTGTTCCGGGCCGATGTGGGCAGCCAGGTCGCTGAGTGCCATTACGCCGTTTTGCAGGGGCATCACCATGGTTTCGGCTCCCAAAAGAGGCGCGATGCTTTGGGCTATTTCGCGTACCTGCCAGGCCTTGGTGCCAATCAGTACCAGGTCGGCCGTGCTTACACTGTCGAGCTGCTCGCTCACTTTGGCCGGCTGAATGGCAAATTCGCCTTCGGGTTCAATAATGCGCAGCCCGTTTTCCCTGATGGCTGCAAGGTGTTCTCCACGTGCAATAAAAGTGACATCGTTGCCTGCCAGCGCCAGTCTTCCACCAAAATATCCTCCGACTCCGCCGGTTCCGATCACTGTAATCTTCATTTGCTTATACCATTTCAAGCAGCAGTTGCTGAAGTTTCTTCAGACTGAAATCATCGGTGAGCAGATCCTTGTGTGTAAGGCTCGTGCTGCCTGTTGCTTCTTTATTTCTTTCAACTTTTTTAATAAACACATCGTCGGGGCTGATCACTTTCAACGAAGATTCCATTTCGATATCATCCATGTGTGCCCCCAGGAGCATTAGCTCACGGGTGGTAAATATGCCCCTGTTTTTGATGCTGCCAAAAGTAACAATATTCTTTAGAAGCGGATAATCTGTCGATTGAAGATAACCCCGTTCGCTTTGCAGGTAGTCGGGGATGAGTTGCTTAAACCGGGAAAGGAAGGTGTCGGCATAAAAACCGATGGTTTGTACGCTCTCTTTTTTTAGGGTTTCACTGATCAGTGCCAGCTCCATCTGATCGTTCAGCGGTACGAGCAGGGCGCCAATTTTTGCCAGTGCCAGTACAAAAGTAAGGCAGTTGGTGGTTTCGGCCACCACGAGTGCAACGGGCGTTCCTTTATCGACGCCGTTGTATATGAGCCCCTTGGCAAGGAGGTTGGTTTTCTCGTTCAGTTCACTAACTGTGAAAACGTTGATCTCGTCGTGAAAGCTTGATATTACTGCATCGGGCTGTGTTTCAACCAGCTGATCGACATAGTCGGCAAGCGTGAATGCCTTGTTGTTTTTTTTCATTGTTATAGGGGTTGGTGCTTTATGACTGAATTTTTGTGAACTACACCGGGGTGTAAATCACTGCAATTATTTTGGCTGGTTCATCGAGGTAGGCATGCACATTGTGACTCACAATCGAATCGTAGTAGATGCTATCTCCGGTGTTCAGCACATATACTTCCTTTCCGTAGTTGATTTCGATGGCACCTTCGAGTACATAAATGAATTCTTCGCCTTCGTGCGACGAAAGCATGTAGTCGTTGGCCTCACCCGGTTTGATGTCGACAATGTAAGGTTCCATGTGGCGGCCCGATTTTCCGCTGGCCAGGGCAAAAAAGTCCATGTGTGAGCGGGCTTTCAGGTTTTTATTCGAAAAGCTGGCTCCCTTGTTCTTCTCCTCGGCGAGTGTTACTACAGGGCCCAGTTGCTCGTGATCGTCGACAAAGGTACCCAGACGAACGCCCAGCGAGCGGGCAATTTTAATCAAAGGCGACAGCGAAGGCAGAATTTTATTTTCTTCTATCTGACTGATTTGTTCGCTATCGAGGTTGCTTCGCAGGGCCAGTTCTTCAATGCTGATTTGGCGATTCTCCCTGATCTTTTTGATCTTCTCTCCAACATTCTTGCTGCTTGTCATAAGATGATTTCCCTTTATGTTCCTGAAATTGTTGATGAAAGGCAAATTTATCAAAAAATAAGCTGAAATGCGATGAATGCATTAAAAAGATGGCGATGCCGATGATGGAAAGAAAAATGCCTGCAGCCGATGCAGGCATTGTGGCAAATGCTTTATGTGCAATGAATGGAAGCGTTTCAGATCACTTCGATGTTCCTTTCTTTCAGCATCTCAAGACTGAGTTCCCTGAGCCGGTATTTCTGGATTTTTCCGCTGGCAGTCATGGGATAGTGGTCGACAATAAAAATGTATTTCGGTATTTTGAAGCGGGAAATTTTTCCTCTGCAGTAGTCTCTGATTTCTTCTTCAGGAATTTCATTTCCTTCTTTTAAAATAATGAAGGCACCAACTTGTTCGCCATATTTGGGGCTGGGTACTCCGGCTACCTGAACATCCTGAATGCCGGGCATCTGGTAGAGGAATTCCTCGATTTCGCGGGGATAAATGTTCTCGCCGCCACGGATAATCATGTCTTTGATTCTTCCGGTGATCCGGTAATTGCCGTCGGCGTCCTTCACACCCAGATCGCCCGAGTGGAGCCAGCCTTCTTCATCGATGGCTTCGGCAGTGGCTTTTGGGTTTTTGTAATACCCGGCCATAACGTTGTAACCCCGGCAGCATACCTCGCCCTGTTGTCCAACAGCTAGTTCACGGCCTGTTTCGGGATCGGCAATTTTAACTTCGATGCCTGGCAATTCACGACCTACCGTGCCCACTTTCACTTCAATGGGATCGTCGACCCGGGTTTGGGTAATTACCGGAGAGGCTTCGGTGAGCCCATAAGCAATGGTCACTTCGCTCATGTTCATCTTGTCGATTACCTGGCGCATGGTTTCGATGGGGCAGGGCGAGCCGGCCATGATGCCGGTACGCAGGGTGCTAAGGTCGAACAGGTCGAACATGGGATGATTCAGTTCGGCAATGAACATGGTGGGTACACCGTAAAGCGCCGTACATTTCTCTTTTTGTACCGAAGCCAGTACGGTGAGCGGATCGAAGGTCTCGGTCATCACAACGGTGGCACCGTGCGTAATGATGGCCATGATGCCCAGCACCAGTCCAAAGCAGTGAAACAGTGGCGGGGGCAGGCAAACACGGTCGGCACTGGTGAAATTCTGGCATTCACCAATCCAGAAGCCATTGTTCAGAATATTGATGTGGGTAAGCATTACACCCTTCGGAAATCCGGTGGTTCCCGAAGTGTACTGCATGTTGATTACCTCGTGGGCTTGAACCCGGGCTTTGGCGCTTTCAAGCAGCTCGTCGTCGATGTGTTCTCCCATGAGCAACAACTCAGGCGTGTTGTACATGCCCTTGTGTTTTTCGGGTCCGATGAAGATGACCTGTTCAAGCACAGGAAATTTTTCACTTTTAAGATAACCCCGTTGACTGCTCTTTAACTCGGGTACCAGTTCGTACACCATCGAAACATAGTCGCTGTCGCGCCAGCCATCGATGATGCAAAGTGTTTTCAGATCGGCATTCTGCATCAGGTATTGCAACTCGTGCAGCTTATAGTTGGTGTTAATGGTGACCAGTATGGCGCCTATTTTGGCCGTGGCAAAGGTGAAGGTCAGCCAGTCGGGAACATTGGTGCCCCAAATGCCCACATGGTCGTCTTTTTTGATGCCCAGTTGCAGCAGCCCTTTGGCCAGGCGATCGGCCCGCAGGTTGAATTCTGAGTAGGTAAAACGCAGTCCCCGGTCGGGGTAAACCATAAAATCCTGATCGGGCATTTCAAGGGCCCATTTTTCGATATAACTGCCCAGTGTTTTCTCAATTAGTTCCATTGTACTTGTGTTTTAAATTGAATGCTTTAGACCGGAGTGTAAACAACAGCGAGAATTTTGGCATTTTGTGTATGGGCAGTATGAACATGATGTTCAACAATGGAGTCGTAGTAAATGCTGTCGCCAACATTGAGTTGATACTTTTCTTTTCCGTAGCTGATTTCGACCGAACCTTCGAGAACGAAAATGAATTCTTCGCCTTCGTGCGATGAAAGCTGATTGATGGCTTCACTTTTTTGTTCGATATCGATGATGAAAGGTTCCATGTGGCGACCGCTTTTCCCGTTGGCCAGTGCATAAAAGTTGAGGTGGGTATGGGCAGCGCTGTTTTTGTTTGAAAAGCTGCTTCCTTCTTTTTCTTTTCCTGCGCGGGTAAGTACCGGTCCCAGCTGTTCCTGATCGTCGAGAAAGGTCCCCAGACGCACTCCCAGGGCGCGGGCAATTTTAATCAGGGGAGCCAGGGAGGGAAGCAGTTCGTCCGATTCAATCCGTTCGATCTGCTGCTGATCGAGTTGACAGCGTTCGGCCAGTTCGGCCAGGCCGATATTTTTTGACTGGCGGATTTGCATGATTTTACCGCCAACATTTTTGCTTGCTTGCATGGTAAGCTTGTTTTGGTTGAAGGCAAATTTAAAAAAATGAAGCAAAAGGCAATATTTTCTGAATAAATAAAAACATGAAGATGGGTTTGGTGATGAAATGAAAGTGGGAAGTGGGTGTCCCGGTGAGACGGATCAAGGCCGGTGTTTTTGAGGCCGACTAAATAGCAATTCCAGTTTTTAGGAATGGGTTGAGCGATGCTGTTTCGGAATCTATTTATTTCAAATGATTCCTATTTCAAATTATCTTTTCCTAAAAACCATGGGATTTCTACTGGTATGTAAAACTGCTGAAATGATGATGATCATGCTCGCTTCATTAATTGTATAGTGAATAATAAATGGAAATACGTTTAAAACGTGAGATCGTATATTTTTATAACGGATTCCGGATGCCTTAGGGTTTTGCCTGATAAAATTGACTTTTTTGCGTACTTCAGCAGTAAATCTTTTTCCAAGACCTTCTTGCTGTTTGTTATACCATTTAGCAGCTTCGCGAATGTCTTCTTTTGCAAGGGGGAGTATGATTACTTTATACATTACAGTTCCTTTTCGATATCGTCTAAAGCGGCATCAAAGTCCGACGCGGAATCCGGATTTTTTTTATAGTCCTCAAGGCGATCTTGAACAATGGTTTTATGCCATTCGGGAACTTCATTGATTTGCTGTTCTTTTTTCAAAGCGTAATCGAGCATATTTTTAATGGCACGGATCAGGTGCTCATCCTCAATTTGCTCAAATTGTCTGATAATCGTTTCTTTTTCAGCTTTTATGTTCATGATGCATCTTTTTGTAATTACTAATTGAGTGCGCTGCTAACTATTCCAAAGATACTAAAAAAAGGTTGCTGTGTTTTCTTCCGTTTTCAGGATGTAATATGAAAGTGAATCAAATAGCTGAATTTCTGAAGTTGTTAAATTTGAAATTCACAAGAAAATAAAACAATAGTTATTCTGTCGCTAAGGTATTGCCATCTTAGTCACTAAGGTTTTACTATTTCGATCACTAAGGTTTTACTATCTCGATCGCTAAGGTTTTGTCATCTCGATCGCTAAGGTTTTTTTATCTTCATCGGTAAGGTTTTATTGTCTTTGTCGGTAAGGTTTTTTTATTATGTTAGAAAAGTACGACCAAGGGGGGTACATAGTAACTTATCGTGCGAAATGAAATTGTTTGATTCAGTACGACAGTATGGAATGAAAAAGTAAAAAAACAGGGCGGTTTATCAACAAACCGCCCTGTTGTATCGCTTAATAAACCTGATTGGCCAACTCAAAATAAAACTCACAACTGTGGAATTTATCATGCTCATTGTGCGTGTAACTCCCCGTACTTGTGTAGTGATACTCAAGATAATTATTCACCGATGGAGGATCGGTTGAATAATTGACGGTGTATTTTTTACTGCCTTGGTTTGGGCTGATGGCAAATACAAAACGATCGTCGGCAGCTATGTCAGGATCGCGAGGGCCCGAAAAGGGTACCTCTTTGGCTTTGACCGTCCATGTCTCGTTTTTTTCCCACAAATCATCAACAATTAAATTACTGAATTCGAAAGAAACCACTGTTTTGCCAGCGCTGTTTTTCGACACCGAACCTGAGATCGTTCCATTTTGATGGTAATTGTTGTTACGGGTGAGCTCCCATGCGGTGCTGAAATTGTTTCCATTCCAGTTGAGTTTTACCTTGTCGTTGAATGAGAAATTCATTGAAGGCCCTGTGTAATCGTATCCGCCCGGATCGAGTACGAACCAGAAATGCATAAACGAAGGAAATGTGATTGGTTCTTCTTCTTCTTCTTCTTCTTCTTCTTCACTCAGACTGGCATTAAAGAGATCGGAACTTACGTAAAAATCACCGATCCAGGTAATGGCATAAATTCCATCCTGTTCCCAGTTGATTTGCTTGTACAGATCGTCTGAAAAATCGATTTCAAAATTGCCGGTCATGCATTGTCCTTTCGCAATTTGTTTGTTCGTTCCGCTGTTGTACAACAATATTTCACCGGTATAGGCCAATTCATCGGGATATTCCTGGTCGGGGATGTGTTTAATCTCTCCTTTAATGATTCTTTTTTCCTGATCGTAGCTTTTTATATCGACCTTTATTTCTGGAATAAAAAGCCGGTAGAGATTAGCGCCTGCTTCGAGGATTTGCGGGATTAATACAGCAGCCTGCGATTGGGCACACTCCTTATCGATATAGGGGTATCCTTTGTAGTATTTCGAGTAGTAATGATCTTTGCACATCATTACATCAACACCCGAAATTTCCTTGTAGTAGGTGAAGTTCGTTTCGTTGTAGGAACAATCGTCTAACCAGGGCGAACGAAAGAAATCAGCTCCCTTGTGAATAATCGGGGAAGTTTTGTTTCCGTAAATCGTTTGTCCGGTAAAAAAGTTCCGATTGGTGTACTCTGCCAGCGGAATGGCAATATCGGCCAGCGTATTGGCTTTCTGAAAGGTATTCTTCAATACAGGGTCCACCTTTCCTTTTGCAAAAAGGTTTTCTATGTCGGAGAAGCCTTCAAGGTATTCCTCATATACATCGGGACTGCCTAAGTCGATGCTTACAATGGAGGTGAAACCAGGATGGGCATCATCGCGAACGTGCGCGGGGCACCCCATATCGGCAATCATGTGCAAGGTTTCGCCCAAAGCCCGGTAGGCAAATGCGATGGCTTCATCCTTTTCCTCCTGATCGAAATAGGTGAAAGCCCTCACCATCATTTCTTTTCCGGCCTCCCAATTGTATTGATGACCCGGGTGGTCACGGGCCCACTCCAGGTGGTCTATCTCCACATCGGTGATGTAATTGAAATAATCAGACGCTTTAATTACATCGAGGTAGTTCTTCAAATACCGGTCGCCGACTGGTTGAGTGGGGTTATAAAAGTGTCGGAAGCTGGCAGCCACTTCGGGCTCATCGGCACTAAAGCCTCCGTGGATGGCCCAATTCAGACTATTCATCTGAGCAAGGCCTTCCTCAACCGAAAGCAATCCTGTTGAGGTGACTGCTTCACCTGTGTATTTTTTAAGACTATTGGAGTCGAAAACATAATATCCAAATTTTGAAAAGGAAGCTAAGGACTGTTCAACGTTATCCTGAAATTTCAAATAAATTGAGTAATTAATGTTAGGATGGACCACTTTGTTTCCGTATCCGGTCAGTATCAGGTTGACTATGGCAAAGCCAATACAACCCATTAAAAAGTAGCTGATTCGTTTCATGGTCTTTTATTAAAATCGTATAATTCTCCAGTTGCCTTCCCGGTCGACTCCCATGGTAAGGGTGTAGTCAACACCGTCGATCGTGTAGGTGAATTCTGCAAAGCTCCCGGTGGCAGTTGTCAATTTGCGTTTGGCGAAAGCTTTCCCAATCGAATTCAGTTCATCGTTGCTGTATTGATGATTAAAGTCTTCATGCCCTGCATCATCAAATTTCAGTTCAATCAGGCCTTCGAAGTTGTTCTCATTAAAGAGTTCTTCAATGGTATTTCCTGTCTGTTTTATTCCCTCATAATCGATTTTCTGCTCTTGTAATTCCTGGTCGATCGCATCGAACAGCGGATCGTCATCAGGGCCGCTGCATTGCACCATCGAAGTGATCAATCCCATGAATATAAATCCGTAAAAGAGGAAATAGATATCCGGAGCATTGCTTAGCGACAGTGCATTTTTAATTTTGGTTTTAAACGATGGTTTCATCATCTTCTATTTTTATTCTGATACACTGTCGGTAAAAGCCGGATAGTTGATCCTTAAAGTGACTACGTGCTCACAGTATTCATTCTCAACTATATTGTACTGATCGCTGGTAAGCATCACCAGTCCGTAAGTACCATCACTCAGTTTAAAAACCAATACGGTATTTAAAGGGGTCTGGTCGCAGGTTGACTCATATTCCCCTGCAGGAGGAGTAGTTAAATCGGAAAAAGATGAATATTCTGTGACCACATAATTCCCGCACAAAGCGGGTAAATCGGTACACCAGGGTTCATTGATAATTCCCATTCCGTCGATGTCGTCGGGCATGTTTCCCCTTGTACTTATCCCTTCTTTAAAATGGTAGAACATATTCTCATAGTCGAGCTGTACCTCTTTGTAGTTATTGGGGTCCCATGTCTTGTCATCTTCTTCACATGCGGTGAAAATCACCGGCAATAAAATTAGCAGTACCCATGTTATTCTTTTCATCTTGCAATTGTTTTAAGTTAATATTTGCTTTCACTAGTGTCCCATTAAAATTGGGACGTTATTAAAAATTAAACAAATTTGGCTCATTAAGCCTAAAACGTTCTTTGTCATTTTGAAATTTAGTT
>NZ_JBNPXV010000015.1:0-97826 GCF_050433125.1 Roseimarinus sediminis
CTTGTTGCTGGATGCTCGTTGCTGGTTGCTTGTTGGTGTGCGGAAAGTGGAATCGTAATTTGCTTCGCAATGGCTTCCTTATGAACTTATGCACTTATGCACTCAGGAACTTATTCATTTCTGCACTTGTTATCGCTGCCCCTTGCTGCTTATTTCACTGGTTATTCAGAATAAAATACAAACTAGTCTGTATTTTAATTAATTGTTAAACGATGAAAAATGTCATGTTTTTCGCACCATGATTCCGAAAGTATTCCTATGTTTGTTCCACCTGAAAAATGGAAATAATTCAACAATGAGCAAACGCATCGAAAATAGTACCACTTCTTACATCAACTGCTGCGGCATGATGATGATGCGAATGCTTATGCGCATGAGCAAATAGCTTGTTGTGTTTGTGTACATGCGCTTTCCCGCTTTATTCTGAAATTTATTCAACAAACAATTCATGTAAACGTTTCATCTTCTGAGCAGATTGAAACGTGATGCATTGATTGATTCAATCAAAGTCAAATCAAATAAAATAAAAGAGTTATGTCATCAAACTACCGTTATGAAACACTGCAGTTGCATGCAGGACACACCCCCGACGAAACCACCCTTTCGCGTGCCGTACCACTTTATCAAACCACTTCGTATGTATTTAAAAATTCGGAGCATGGAGCCAACTTGTTTGGACTGAAGGAATTTGGTAATATCTATACCCGCCTGATGAACCCAACCACCGACGTTTTTGAGCAGCGTTTGGCAGCACTCGAAGGCGGAGTTGCAGCAGTAGCCACGGCTTCGGGACATTCAGCCCAGTTTCTGGCATTGACCAATATATTGCAGGCCGGCGATAACTTTGTCACTTCGCCGTTTTTGTATGGCGGAACATTCAACCAGTTCAAGGTTTCGTTCAAACGCCTTGGAATTGAAGCCCGCTTTGCCAAAGATGATACAGCCGAAGAAATTGAGAAACTGATCGACGAGGGCACCAAAGCCATTTATGTTGAAAACCTTGGAAATCCGAATTTCAATATTCCCGATTGGGACAAGGTGGCCGCTTTGGCTAAGCAATACGACCTGCCGCTTGTGGTCGATAACACCTTTGGCGCAGGAGGATACCTGTTCCGGCCCATTGAGCACGGCGCCAATGTGGTGGTAGAATCGGCCACCAAATGGATTGGCGGACATGGTACCAGCATTGGCGGTATCGTAATCGATGCTGGAAACTACAATTGGGGAAATGGTAAGTACCCACAATTTTCTGAACCTTCGGAAGGCTATCATGGTTTGGTTTTTTGGGATATCTTTGGCGAGGGAGGTCCTTTTGGAAACATTGCCTTTGCCATTCGCTTAAGGGTTGAGGGCCTGCGTGATTTTGGTCCGGCCATTAGCCCGTTTAACTCGTGGCAGCTGCTTCAGGGTATCGAAACCCTGTCGTTGCGTGTGCAACGTACAGTCGATAACGCACTCGAAATAGCACGCTGGCTTGAGCAGCATCCTCAGGTTGAGGCAGTCAACTATGCCGGACTCGAAAGCAGCAAATACCACGAGCTGGCAAAAAAATACCTGCGCAATGGTTTCGGTGGAGTGCTTTCGTTCAGATTAAAAGCCGGAAAAGAAGCCGCTTCGAAATTGGTCGACGCTGTGAAGTTGATCAGCCATTTGGCCAATGTTGGTGATGCCAAAACACTCATTATTCATCCGGCATCAACCACCCATAGTCAGTTAAATGCCGAAGAGCAACTGGCTGCCGGTGTATTGCCCGACCAGTTGCGTTTGTCGGTAGGAATTGAACACATTGAAGATATCAAAGCCGATTTACAACAGGCTTTCGATCAGCTGGGCTAAGGTAGCCGGGGCTGAATATACAAATAACAAGTTATACCTGACAGGCAGTTTGCCTGTCGGGTTTTACGCATTGAAACACATAGCTTATGCCAGTAAATATTCCCGATCAATTGCCAGCCATTGAAGCGCTGAAGAAGGAAAATATATTCGTGATTGACAATACCAGGGCTCAGCATCAGGACATCCGGCCCCTGCGCATTGCGGTATTGAACCTGATGCCGGTGAAGGTGACCACCGAAACCGATTTGATCAGGGTCTTGTCGAATACTCCCTTGCAGCTGGAGCTCGATCTGGTAAAAATTATGGCCCACACGCCACGCAATACCCCGGTCGAACACATGCAGGCCTTTTATGCCGATTTCGATTTGATCAAACACCGTAAATACGACGGACTGATCGTTACCGGAGCTCCGGTTGAACAGCTCGAATATGAAGATGTATCGTACTGGGATGAAATGAAGACCATACTCGACTGGGCCGAACACAATGTACAGTCGTCGCTTTTTATTTGCTGGGCTTCGATGGCAGCTATGTTTCATTATTATGGTGTGCCCAAATATCCGCTTGAGAAGAAAATGTTCGGGGTATTTCACCATACATCGGTCGATTTGAAAGTTCCTTTATTGCGGGGGTTCGACGATGAGTTTCATATGCCTCATTCACGACATACCGAAATCAGGGTTGAAGACATTGAAAAAGTGCCTGAACTTGAATTGGTGTCGATGTCGGACGAGGCAGGAACCGCCATTGTTCAGGAGCGAAGTGGCAGGAAAATATTTGTTACCGGGCATTTCGAATATTCCAATTATAATCTGGATGAGGAATATCGGCGCGATATTGAAAAGGGACTTGACATGGATGTGCCCAGACATTATTATAAAAAGAACGATCCCTCGCGCGGGCCGGTTGTTCGCTGGCGCAGTCATGCGAATTTGTTCTTCCAGAACTGGCTCAATTATTACGTATATCAACAAACTCCGTTTGATATCAATGCTATTCGGTAGTATTTACTGAAGAAGAAATAAAAAAAGAGGAAACATCGGGTTCCTCTTTTTTTATTATGGGTGAAAATATTTTTTAGCCATTGGTACAGGTTCCGCTTCCGTCACCATTGCCATTTCCTCCCTGTCCATTAGCTCCGTTAGTCCCGCCATTCGAACCCTGGTTGCCAGAGTTGCCATTTCTGTAGCCATTTCCTCCCTGTCCATTTTTTTCTCCCTGGCCTTTATTACCCTGTGCATTTCCGTTTCCCTGTTTGTTAGCGCTGGCTGTTGCCAGTATTGCCTCAAGGTCCTCGGCACTTAATACCTGCGCTTCATATTCGAGTTCGTAGCGCTTTAGTGTGTTTACAAAGGCCCTTAGGTGATTGTACGAACCGTTGAGCAGATTGGTGTACACTTTGAGCAGATCGGCATTCGAGGTCGCTTCAATTAACTGGCGCAGATCGGCAATGTCGGTTTCTTCGATAAGTGCCCCTGCTTTCAGCGCTTCAACGGCCGACTCGCTTCCTGCAGCAGTGAGTTCGTTGTAAAGGGCCTGTAGCGTTTCATTGCTGAAGGAGCCGGCTTCGTCGAGTGTAGGGTCGACCAGTTCGAAATGATTGATCAGCTGAAGCATTTTCAGGGCATGCTGGCTTTCGCTTTGAGCAATGCGGGTGAAGATGCTCAGTTCGTGTTGTTCAAAAAACAGCATGTACACATCATGAGCAAGCTTTTCCTCTTCACGCATTAAAAGAATGCCAGCAATGTCTTCGTCGTTCAGGTCGTCAATGGTGGTGCTGAAAGTGCTGTCACATTCTTCGGTTCCGTCAATGGCGGCACTTTTAATGCTTCCAGGTTCAATGTCCGAAATGGCTGATCCTTCGTTACAGGCTGTAAAGGCAAACAAGGTGCTTATGAGCATTGAGACTAAAATAAGTGTTTTCATGATTTTGAATTTTTAAGTTTTTAAATACATTAGCTATCCGGTTGAAACAGCTTCGACCCTACCTCGAAACAAAAAAAAATATCAATATTTCAATTTTTTATGATGAAGGAAGAAACAAAAAGAGCTTTGGCCAAATGTATGTCCTTGTGCAGCAAGGCGGAAAAATGTGTTTCCGACATCAGAAAGAAACTCGATCAGATGCAAGTTCCCCGTGATGAAGCAAGCTTGATAATTAATGAACTGATCGATCAGCGCTTTATTGATGAAGAAAGATATGCTGCCTTTTATGTTCGCGATAAATTCCGTTTTAACCAGTGGGGCAGGGTGAAGATTTCTTATATGCTGAAGGGAAAAGGAATCGCATCTGATTTAATTGAACGTGCCTTTGAACAGCTTTCCGAAGAGGAGTACCTGAATACGGTAACTGAGCTGCTGAGTCAAAAGAACAGGTCGGTAAAGGCAGCTTCGGAATTTGAACGCCGGGCAAAACTGATGCGCTTCGGACAGGCCCGTGGTTTTGAGATGGATCTGTTGGCGAAAGTTGTCGACCGTTTGCTTGTTTAGTCCGATACCCGTATTGTCTTCTCGTTTTTACTGAAGCGATACTGCCAGCATGCCATTTCTCTTTTAAAGCGGGAAGGGCTTGCTCCCTTGCCTGAACAGTGTTACTTTTGTGCTTGATCAATTAAAAAAGAAAACAATGAGTATACAAAGTGACCAGATAAAAGATTTGGTTGAGCGCCGGGATGCGCTGAGGGGGTATCTTTGACATCGATGACAAAAGGATACGCATACAGGAAGAAGAACTGAAAACCCAGGATCCCACATTCTGGGATCAACCCAAAGAGGCCGAAGCCCAGATGAGGCTCATCAGGGAAATCAAACAATGGACCGATGCATACGACGAAGCAGATCAGGCCCTCGAAGACCTGCTCGTAATCTACGAATTTATGCAGGCAGGCGAGGCCGACGATGCCGAAGTAGAAACGCATTTTGCCCGTACACTTGAGCTGATTGAGAACCTCGAAGCCAAAAACATGCTCCGCAAGGAAGAAGACAAGCTGGGAGCTGTTTTGCGGATCAATGCAGGTGCAGGCGGAACTGAGAGTAACGACTGGGCCAACATGCTTTTCAGGATGTACAATCGCTGGGCCGAGGCGCATGGTTACAGCTTCAAAGTAATGGAATTCCTTCAGGGCGAAGATGTCGGTCTTAAAAATTGCACCGTGCAAATTGAAGGTGACTTTGCCTATGGTAACCTGAAAAGTGAAAACGGGGTGCATCGTCTGGTCAGGCTTTCGCCCTTTAACGCACAAAATAAGCGGCAAACATCGTTTACTTCGGTCTTTGTTGCCCCGCTGGTCGACGATACCATTGAAATCGAAATCAATCCTGCCGATTTTAGCTTCGAAACCATGCGCTCGAGTGGTGCGGGCGGGCAAAACGTGAACAAGGTTGAAACGGCAGTTCGTCTCCGACATTTTCCTACCGGCATTGTCATCGAAAACTCCGAAAGCCGTTCACAATTACAAAACAAGGAAAATGCCATGCGCCTGCTGAAGTCGCAACTTTACGAAATTGAGCTGAATAAGCGACGGGAAGAATCGATGAAAGTTGAAGCGGGCAAGAAAAAAATAGAGTGGGGTTCGCAAATCCGCTCCTATGTAATGCAGCCCTATAAACTGGTAAAAGATGTCAGAACCGCTTATGAAACCAGCAATGTACAGGCGGTAATGGATGGCGACATCGATGGTTTTATTAAAGCCTACCTCATGGAATTTGGCGGAGATTAACCCAGATTTTAAAAAACGTGACCGTGATGATTACAATTTACCATAATACAAGATGTAGTAAAAGTCGTGCCGGCCTTGCTTATCTCGATGAAAAAGGCGTTGATTACAAGGTACGCGAGTATTTAAAGGAACCTTTTTCGTTTGATGAACTAAAAAGGCTGATTCGAAAAACCGGACTCAAGGCAAGTGATGTGATCCGCAAGGAAGAAGCCTTTTATAAGGAACAGATTAAAGGGAAAACGCTGAGTGAAGACGAGCTGATTGAAGCCATGGTAAAAGAACCACGTCTAATACAGCGACCCCTTGTTGAAAAGGAAGAAAAGGCTGTTTTGGCCCGGCCTGCAGAAAATATCGACCTCCTGTTTTAATGGACTTGTTTTAGTTGTCCGCCCGGTATTTTTTTCGCTGTTGCGTGTAGCTGTTGATTTCGTCGTGAAGTTGTTTTCTGGTTTTGATGGCCTCTGACAGTTGAAGCGCCTCCGAAACGGCCGCGATGTCGAAGTCTTCAAGCAGAATGTAGTAATACCTTTTGCCCAGAAAAACACACTTCAGATCGAGTTTCGGATGCGTGGCGATGAATTGTATGACTGAATCGGCCTTGCCATTCATGTACGATACCTTTTCCCATTTGTAGTCGAGAAAATCGCTGCGATGGTTGAGGGGATCTTCAATGGGTATTTTTTCCGATTTGGCCTGTAGTTCACCATCGTAAACCCTGATGCCGGTATGCTCGAGCCATTCGTCGCCCATGTAGTTGCTCGAAAGGTATATTTCGCCCCGTTCATCGAGGTGAACCTGCAAAAACGAACGATCCCACGAGCGGCTTAAACTCTGGCGTTTGTGTCGGTATTGTGTGTACTTGTCAAATTCAGTTTTTTCTTTGATGAAATCACTTTCGAGTTCAATGATCAAACTGTCCTTTCTTATAAGCTGAAGTTGTCGCTTATCGATCATTTGCTGATATAAGTCGGCAATCAGCTTACGCGAAACGCTGTGCTGCACTTCGGCTTTTGGGTACATTTGCCTCACTGAATCGAGTAAGCCGATGGCGCCCAGTGTGTCGCCCTGTTCAAGCATCATTTGCGACTGGCTGATTTGCCTTACGGCCATTTCGCGTTGCGATGGTCCGCACGAGAACAGGAGTAGTAATGATAGTAAAACAGGTACAAATGCTGTATTTTTCATGGTCGATTTGCTTGTTGGTCCGTACTGCTTATGGCTTCAAATGTAATAATTGTTGAACAGCATTAATAATTTTCAGGCAAACAAGTAAGCAAATGTCGCCTGTGAAAGCGGCAATTAATGGTAAAAAAAACAAAGATATATGGAAACCAGTTCGGTAATGCATTTTAAAAATCGGGTGTATGAACTACCAGCTCAACTTGAAAAGCCCATTTTGCTCGCCTGGAAATTAAACAGCCCCGGGAATTATGGAAATCTGATCAGATTGGCAGCAAGCATCGGCTGCCGTAAACTTTATTTTGTGAAGGGAGAAACAGTGCCATCGGAGCGAAAAATCAGAAAGACGGCAGGTGATAACTACAATAAAACCGATCATGAATTAATTGATGAAGAAAGTATTTTCGATATGATTCCCAAAGATTATACCTGGGTGGCTCTCGAAACGGTAAGCGGGTCTGAAAATATCTATGAAAGCAAACTACCCGCCAATATGGTATTGGTGGTGGGCAATGAAAAACACGGTATTGAAGCATCGGCTCTGGCTCGTTGCGAAATGCTGGTTCATATCCCCTTAACAGGCTCCTGTACTTCGTTGAATGTTTCTCATGCAGCAGCCATTGGGCTCTTTGAGTGGTTACGGCAAAGAATGCAGTTTTGAAAAATACTGATTGTCAGAATCGACTGATTTTTTTGCTATTTTTTTTTGCAATTGTTTGGTCATGTAAAAAAGTTCAGCTTTATTTGCACCGCCTTTAAGGAAATGAGGCGAAGGTTCTAAGGAGAAAAAAAGTTGCAAATTTTTTTGGAAGTTTTTAAAAGCTTTTTACCTTTGCAAACCGATTT
This sequence comes from Roseimarinus sediminis, assembly GCF_050433125.1. Classification (NCBI taxonomy): domain Bacteria; kingdom Pseudomonadati; phylum Bacteroidota; class Bacteroidia; order Marinilabiliales; family Prolixibacteraceae; genus Roseimarinus; species Roseimarinus sediminis. The sequence goes on from NZ_JBNPXV010000015.1 coordinate 7,581, forward strand.
TGAAAAAATTGAACGGCCCGTTCGTCTAGGGGTTAGGACGCCAGGTTTTCATCCTGGTAGCAGGGGTTCGAATCCCCTACGGGCTACATTTAAAATTTACTGAAAAAAATGGCAAATCATAAATCAGCAAAAAAAAGGATTAAGCAAAACGCGCAGCGGAAGCTTAGCAATAAGTACTATGCAAAGACCATGCGTAACGCAGTTAAAAATTTGCGTTCGATAACTGAAAAGGCCGATGCAGAAACTTTGTATCCTAAAGTAACTTCTTTGATTGATCGTTTGGCTAATAAGAACGTGATTCACAAGAACAAAGCAGCGAACCTGAAATCGAAGTTGGCTGTTCATGTAGCGAAGCTATAAATTGATCTTAAGATAGGAAGAGCCTCTCCTGAAAAGGAGCGGCTTTTTTGTGCTCAAAATCAGGGGGCTGGTCAAACAGATTGGCTGCTTTTTGCACCTTGTGGTGTAAAGCCGTAATTTAGCCCGATGGCTGATTATGAGAAACTTTCAATACGCAATTGGGCAGTCGAAGACCGGCCGCGCGAAAAAATGCTGAAGCATGGCTTTGCTGCACTCAGTAACGCCGAGTTACTTGCCATACTCATTGGTTCGGGTAATCGTCAGGAGTCGGCAGTAGAACTTTGCCGGCGCATCCTTTCCGATTTCAACAACGACATCAATCAGTTGGCCCGCGTTTCAGCCGACAAGCTGAAGACTTACAAGGGCATGGGTGAGGCCAAAAGTGTCAATGTACTGGCTGCGCTTGAACTGGGTCGCAGACGACAACTTGCTTCAAAAAACAATTTCCAGCGTATAACTACCAGTACCGATGTTTATGAAGTAATGGCCATCGACCTGGTTGATCTGACTCACGAAGAATTCTGGGTGCTCTACCTCGACAGGGCCAATCATGTAATCGATAAAAGCAGAATCAGTCAGGGCGGTGTTTCAGGTACCATCATCGATGTACGGATCATTCTCAAACAGGCAATCGACAAGCTGGCATCGGGACTCATACTGGTTCATAATCATCCCAGCGGAAATCATACCCCAAGCCGGGCCGATATCGAAATAACCCGTAAAACAAGCGACGCAGCCCGTCTGCTTGATATGAACGTGCTCGATCATCTGATTATTTGCGGCACTCAATTTACCAGTTTTGCCGATGAGGGCCTATTGTAATATTTCTTACATTTGATTTCTGAAAATACTGCTTATGATTCAGGTTTATTGTTCCGCGCTTACTTCGCGAACCAAATATGCTTTTCAGCTTATTTTTGAAACCCTACTGAAAAGCAGGGTTACTTTTTATTCGCAGCTCCGGCTTTTTGAACAAAGCAGGGGAGTGAAGATCAATTACTCGGACGAGCACATTTCGGGAGCACTGAATCTGAGGCCTGAGGGCTTGCTTAATGAGGATTTTCTGCGCAAAGAAAAACCTGAAGTAACAAGCTGGGACAATGAGTTTGCACTTTTTCCGGTGACTGATTCTTTCCTGCCATTCGACCTTTTTGCAGCCTCGTTTTACCTTGTGACCCGTTATGAAGAATACAGGAGTGCTAATCTTGATCATCACCAGCGTTACAGGGCCGGTAATTCGATATTAAGCAAAAACGGGGTGCTCGAAATTCCTGTTGTAAACCGCTGGGCGTTGAAGCTGGCCCTGCTGCTTGAACAACAGTTTCCCGAATATCACCATGTGCCTGCTTCGTTCAACTATCTTCCGAGCATCGATATTGATAATGCCTGGGCATTCAAACACAAGCATTGGGGGCGTTTGTTGCTTTCGTCGGGCCGTGATTTGTTGAAAAACCATCGTCGTGTACTGGTGAAGCGCTTGCGTGTTGTGACCGGAATCGATGCCGATCCTTACGACAATTATGAGTATTTGCAAAAGCTGCTTCAGCAACATGAGCTGCCGGCTCTGTTTTTTATTCTGTTGAATAACAAGGGAAAATACGACAGGGCGCTTTCTCCCCGCAACCGGCACCTTCAAAAATTGATTCAACAGTTGAATTCCTGGGCTACGGTGGCGATTCACCCTTCGTACATGTCAAATACGAAGAAAGGACAGCTTGAGCGTGAAATAAAACTGCTTGAGGGTATTACCGGAAAGCCGGTGCAGCAAAGCCGTCAACATTTTCTGAAACTTCGCTGGCCCGATACTTATCGTTCACTCATTCAGTCGGGTATTCGAAGCGAGTATTCAATGGGTTATGCTTCACATCCTGGCTTCAGAGCCGGAATAGCAAGTCCTTATCCATTTTACGATTTGGAGGATGAGTCAGAAAAACCACTGATGATTTATCCCTTTGCAGTAATGGATGTAACCTTGCGCCAGTATCGAAAGATGAGTCCCCGTGAAGCCGGGCTGAAAATTGAAAAGCTGATGCAGGAAACTGCTGCAGTTGGCGGAACTTTTATTAGCTTGTGGCACAACGAATCGTTGGGAGATGAAGGCTATTGGGACGGCTGGCGTGTTGTGTATGAAAGGATGACGCAATTAGCCATCAGTCTGCTTAAAGCACCAGCTTCCAAATTGATGTCATAATGCAGCTCGAATTAAAATTTAGATTGAATGAGCAGGGAAATTAAAATTCGCTTATTGCATAACCATGAGGTCGATCTCGATCAATGGGATCAGGCTGTAACTGCAGCACCCAATTGCCGGGTGTATGCCGAAAGCTGGTACCTCGATATTGTTGAACCCGACTGGCTGGGGCTTGTTGTTGGCAACTACGATTATGTGATGCCGGTACTGAGTAAGCAGAAGCTGGGAATAAAATATGCCTATCAGGCTCCTTTTGCACAGCAGTTGGGGATTTATCCGCCGGCAACCCCGGAGGTGAGCCGGCAGATTATTCACTTTTTAAAAGCCAATTTTTTGCTGATCGAAATGTCGCTGAACGCTTTAAATGTTTCGGTTGAAAAACAGATTGATGTTGAAGTGAGAAAGAATCATTTGTTAGGGCTGAAAAACAGCTATGATGAATTGTTTCAGAACTACGACCGGCATACCCGACGATATGTTCGCAAAGCCAGGTCATACTGTGAGCTGAGTGATGGTTTGGGCTTTGAAGAGTTCATGGCTTTTAAGAAGCAACATGCGCAAAAAAGTTTTAAAGCACTGCACCAAAGAATACTGCAGTTGATTGTTTTTAAAACGATGGATAAGCACAAAGCGCTTATTTATGGTGCTTATACTCCTCAAAATGAGTTGTGTGCTGCTGCCTTTTTTCTGAAGGAGAAAAAACGTTATACCTACCTCAATGCAGTTTCATCGCCCGAAGGGAAAGAAAAAAGGGCAATGTTTGCCATCATCGACCGTTTTATACACGATCATGCAGGGAAGTCGATGATGCTCGATTTTGAAGGATCGCAGATAGAGGGCATTGCCCGTTTTTTTGAAGGTTTCGGTGCACGTCCCGAAAACTATCAGTTTATCAGATACAATCACCTGCCCTGGTATATCAAATGGCTGAAGAAAGCACGATAGAAAATGTAAACGAATGAAAGCATTGTTTCGGACTACAATGGCTGCGACAGCCCGTTTGCTTCCCCTGTCATGGCTGATGAAAGGGAAGCGTTTTCCTCATGTTCTGCCATTCTACCATGTGGTGAGCAATACCGATTTGCCTTACATCGACAGCTATCGGGTCAGGACGCCGGAGCAGTTTGAAAAGGAACTCGATTTTTTTTGCCGTTATTTTCAAGCTGTAAGTCTTGAAGAGCTCATTGAACGTCCCGGCAACAACAAGATGCATCTTTCATTCGACGATGGTTTGAAAGAGTGTCATTCGCTGATCGCTCCCATTCTGAAACGGAGGGGGATACCGGCTACCTTTTTTGTGTCGCCTTATTTTGTTGATAACAGGGAATTGTTTCATGGATTTAAACGGGCCATTCTGGAGTCGAAAGGGGTGGTACTCCCCGTCAAGCCTGTTTTCAGTGATTCATTGAAACTTGATCAGCTGGCCGCAGCCAACAATATTCGTTTTGCCGATTACCAGCCTTATATGACTTTTGATCAGATTAATGATCTTCATCGTCAGGGTTTTCTGATTGGAGCCCATAGCCTGAATCATCCCGAAATGTGGTTACTTGATGAAGATGAACAATACCGGCAGGTTGTCGAAAGCATGCAGTGGGTGAATAAAAATTTTCATCCTGAACGTAGCGCTTTTTCCTTTCCTTATACCGATGACGGTTTGAGCCGGACATTATTTGATCGCATCGCACAAAGTGGAGAAGTGGATTATACCCTGGGAACCGCCGGATTGAAATATGATGAATTAAATGGACATTTCCAACGCATTCCGGTAGAAAACAGGTTTAATTACACTGCCCGCAATGTCGTCCGCTTTGAATATTTGTATTATTTTGTACGTTCGTTTTTCGGTCAGAATGTGGTGAGGCATGCTGAGACTGACATTAATAAGTGAAGGCTTCCTGCAAACTATTAAGGTTTAAACAGATAGCAAAATGAAATTTTTCCTCGAGCAGTTGTGCGATAATTTTGAGACCTATGCCGGGCATGCAGCCTTTCATATCGAAGGTTCTTTTTATACCTATGCTGAGCTTGGAGCCAGAGTTAGCGCAGTACAGCAGCTTCTGTTTGGCTTTCCCGACGAACAATATTTTGGGGTGGTAACACGCAATCGTATCGATACCTATGCCACCATTTTCGCTCTTTGGTTAACGGGAAAAACATCGGTTCCAATAAGTCCGAAAAATCCGGTTTCACGCAACGCAGGAATCCTGAAGGAAATGGAGATTGCTACCCTTTTCGACAGTAGTCACGACGAAGTACTGCAATTCGATGGTATCAAAAGTATAGCTACTTCTCACTTAAAGTCGGAACGAAATGAGCCGGTTGTGATCGATGTTCCTCTAAGTAGCGATTTGTATGTGCTTTTTACCAGCGGGAGTACAGGACAGCCCAAGGGGGTGTGTATCAGCAGGGCTAATCTCGACGCTTTTCTGAAGGGCTTTTTTGCCTGTGGTTATGAGTTTACTCCGGCCGATCGGTGCATACAGGTGTACGAACTTACCTTTGATGCATCGGTGCAGTGTTATACCTTTCCCCTGTTGGTCGGGGCTACGGTTTATACCATTCCCGATCAGGGCGTCAGGTTCCTGTCCATCATGAAAGTACTTCAGTCGTACCAGATTACCTTTGTGAAAATGACTCCCTCGGTAATTTATTATCTTGAACCTTATTTTAGGCAGATTAGTTTGCCGCACCTTCGCTACTGTCTTTTTGGTGCAGAAGCTTTTCCGGCCGATTTGGTAACAAAATGGGAAAAGTGCATTCCCAATGCCGAAATTCATAATGTTTACGGACCAACCGAAGCAAGCATCAATTGCTCGTGGTACAAATGGCAGAGGGGAAGAACGAACAAAGTAATGAACGGAATTGCTTCCATTGGTAGTGCTTTCCAAAACCTGAAGCTCATGGTGATTGATGATAAGCTGAAGCCTGTACCTGCCGGAACCAAAGGAGAATTGTGTGTGGCAGGTCCTCAGGTAACACGGGGATACTGGAAGCGGCCGGAGATCGATGCTCAGGCTTTCTTTGAATACAATCATCTTCGTTTTTACCGAACCGGTGACCTGGTTATGGAAGATGAAGACGGGGATTTGCTCTTTATCGGTCGGATCGACGATCAGGTGCAAATCGACGGCCATCGTATCGAACCGGGTGAAATTGCCTGGCATGCCATTCAGCAAACGGGTGTAAAATGTGTGGCCATGGTTACTCAACGTGGAGCCTTAAAGGGTAGCATCGTGTTGTTTGTTGAAGATGAAAAAGTTGAAACTGACAAGTTACAGCAGTCACTTGCTAAGGTACTTCCACCCTACATGGTGCCTGGAAAAATAATTGTGATGGAGCAGCTTCCTTTGCTTTCCAGCGGGAAAACCGACAGGGTTCAATTGGAAAAAATGATGGAAGATGCATAAGGATATACTTGGCAACCTGACAGATTTTTATCGTGATGCAGCCAGTTTTCAGGAACTGGAGCTGCAGCAACTGTTTGAAATGCATTTTGTTTATAACATAAATGCACATTGGCCCAATGCCCTCATAGGGAACTGCAATGCAGAACAGGCAGCTGAGGTACTTGAACGAATGAGCAAAAGACTTGTTCCGCCCTTTTGGATCATGGATACTACTCATTCTGAAGTCGATCAGGAATGGCTGGCTAAAAAAGGCTGTCGTGAAGTGCAACGCTGGGAAGGAATGTGGTGCGATAAGGCGCATTTTACAAAAGTACCACTGTTGACGGGTGAAGCGGTAAGCATGAGGCCCGTCAATGCAAAGAATGCGTTGCAGCAATGGGGTAGCCTTGTTCGGAAGGTGATGATGCCCAATAAGGTACTTAACCTTAGCTTGCTTGAGGGTTGGCTGAATAGCAGTCAGCATCGTTTAATGCTGATTTTTGAAAATGACAGGCCTGTTGCTGGCGGTTTGATGTACCTGAAAGAACAAACGGCCGGCATTTACTTTATCGCGACACTTCCTGAATACCAGCGCAAAGGCTACGGTTCGGCCATGGTTTCCTCACTGGTGGATGAGGCATTCACTGCTGGTGCCGACCGCGTAGTTTTACATGCATCGGCTGCCGGACTGAAAATGTACCTTAAATTGGGCTTTGTTCCCGAAGGCCCAATCAGTACTTACTGGAAAATTGGTATTTTTTAAAGTACCCGCTTATCTTTGCAAGGCTAAGTCACTTAACAGGATTACTTAATTTTACACATGAACGATCGAGAAATATTTGATGGTGTTTGCCAAACAATACAAACAGTTTTAAAACTCAACACCAAAAAACTGGATGCAGATTCAGGAGCTGGTGATATTGAAGGTTGGGACTCTCTTCATCACATGATGATCATTACCGGGGTAGAAGAACATTTTTCAGTTCGTTTTGACTTCATGGAAGTACTTGAGATGAAAACAATCGGCGATATCTGTACCGGAGTTAAAAAGCAAAAAACAGCCTGAAGTGGATTTCAAAAACTATACCCTTGAGGCACTTGATCAGTTATGCCGCCACAAAGGATTTCTGGCAGGCAATGTGGCTGTGATTAGTCCTGCAAGACTCGCCTCTCAATTAAAGAACCCGTCAGTGCTTCCCGATGATGTGGTACTCACGGTTGCTTACGATGAGCACCAGCGGGTGGCAGGGTTCATTGGTGCCCTGCCCGCTGTAATTCATGGAGAACGTTGTGCATGGAATTCCTGCTGGTGGGTTAGAGAAGAAACTGCTGCCAATGTTTCGATGCAACTTTTGGCCCTGTTTATACAGAACTGGAAACAAAAAGTACTGTTTTCGGAAATGACCCCTCTCACCATGCGAATTATCAAACAACTGGGATTTTGTAATCACACCGAACTGGTTGGTTTCAGAGGCTATTACCGTATGGCACTTGCCAAGGTGTTGCCATCGAAATACCGGTTTTTTAGCAACTTTTCAGGGCTGTTACGTTTTACTGATTCCTTGTTGAATAACCTGCTGGAAATCAGAAGTGTGTGGATTAATGCCGGAAAGGTGGAACCCCTGCACTGCAAGGTGATCAACGCCCTTGATGATACTGACCGTGAGGTGCTTGAACGCTTCAGACAGCAGAACCCTGCACAACGTTCGGTGGATGATTTTAACTGGATTATTAAAAATCCATGGCTCGCCGAACACGATAAGGCCGATTCAATCATCGACCGTTCCTATCCCTTTTCGTATGCGGTAAAACGGTTTAAAAGCCGCTGGTTGCGCTTTTATGATGAGCACACAGTGCTTGCCCTGGTCAACTTCACTGTAAGAGACAATGAATTAAAACTTCCCTATGTTTTTTGTCAACCCGGTACGGAGCATGCCATTGCAGCCTATTTTACCAATTATTTGATTAGTGATGTAAAACTGGCTACGATTACTACTTTCCATCAGGGCTTAATTGAAGCCTTCAATCAAAAGAAGTGCTTTCTTTTTCGTGCCAGGCCGCTGAAGTATTCAGCCATCGCCAAGGCAGTTCCCGGCCTGATTGAAAATGCCCAACCTGAACTTCAAATGGGCGATGGTGATGCCGTTTTTACCTGATTTGAGCCCTGCCAATTTTTCTTTCTTTTTTAAGTGTGCATGAATTAACTGTTTAAAAGGAATATTTTTTACCTTTCACAAGGCAAATCAGGTTTTGCAATTGTCGGAAGTGCATCAGCCTAAAGCAGCACAGACATGTATGTGCCATATTTTAGGTGATGGCCGGGTAAATCAGAGCATAAAAACTTGCAGTTTTCCTGATCATATTATTAAAAAGAATGACGGCAACCTTTCATTATCAATATCAAAGCAAGCATTTACTGCGCCCTGTTCGCGGATTAATGAAGCATTGGTACCGGGGAAGCCAGTTTCGATGTAATATTTGTGGCAATCATTTTCGGCGATTTATCATTCTGGGGGAAAAGCATGGAAGGTCCTTGTGTCCTGCTTGTGGATCGGTTGAATCGAGTCGTTTGATTTGGCTGTATCTTACCAATGAAGTGTTGGGGAAAAAGAATAAAAAGAAGTTTCTGCTCTGTTCACCCGAGCCGGTTTTGCTTAAAAAAATGAAAAAACATGACATTGATCTTGCGATAGTTCAGCGCGATGATCTTATTTCGCCCCAGCCAAAAAACAGCCGCCAATTAACAGGCGGAGTTTTCGATGTTATACTATTTTTGCACCAGTTGGAATACCTCGATGAAAGTGAAGAAGTTTTACCTGTGTTAAAACGTTTGCTTCGTCCCGGTGGCTTTGTGCTGATACAAACCCTTGTTAACCAGGCAATGGATCGAAAATATGACAAAATTGTATCGGACGAGGACCGCGATCGACTGAAAGAGTTTATGAAGCCCGGCGTAAAACGTGTATTCGGTTCCGATTTACAAAAAACATTGAGTAAAGCCGGTTTTATGGTCGAAACGATCGATTACGGAAGCAGGCTGGGAAGCGCCGCTGTTCAGTATTATCAACTGGGTAAGGGGCAGCATGAGTTGATTTATAAGTGTAAGAAACCATAAAACAGATTTAGTGATGCAAGTGATCAATCTTGGTAGTCAGAATTCAATATTTAACCAGTTCATTGCCGAAATCAGAGATGTAAATGTACAGACCGATCCGCTGCGTTTTCGGAAAAACATTGAGCGCATAGGAGAGATATTCGCCTATGAAATTAGTAAGCAACTCGATTATGAACCCCGCGAGGTGCAGACTCCGCTGGGAGTAGCCAATATGGAAACGCCCGATGCCTTCCCGATTCTTGCAACCATTCTAAGGGCCGGCTTACCGCTTCATCAGGGCTTGCTCAACTATTTCGATTTAAGCGGGAATGCTTTTATCTCGGCTTTTCGCAAATACATCGATAAGAAAGAATTTGTAATTGAATTTGAGTACCTGGCTTCTCCTTCGCTCGAAGACAAGGTGGTGGTGCTTTCGGATCCGATGCTGGCCACCGGTTCATCGCTCGAAATCAGTTATCATGCACTGCATCAGCGCGGACGCCCCCGTCATGTACACCTGGTGGCCATTATCGCCAGTCAGGCCGGAGTCGACTATGTGGTGAAGAATCTGCCTTCCGATCATTGTACCCTGTGGGTGGGAGCCATCGATCCTGAATTGAATGAAAAGGCATACATTGTTCCCGGTCTGGGCGATGCAGGCGATTTGGCCTACGGTGAAAAGCTCGACAGTGAATAGCCATCAGGGCGCACTTTGAAGCGAATCGGCCCGGGCCTGCTTTTCCCTTCGGAACTTAAAATACAGATCCATGATCTGAAATTCTATTTCCATTTGGCTGGCAAACCAGGGCAAGCGGTTGTTAAGGTTACAGTAAAACATGAAACGGTCGGCCTCAGCGCCCGTGAGGCCGGTAAGCCGTTTGATGTTTTCAAGATTATGGTATTTTGAAAACTGCAGCCATTCTTCGTTGTTGTTGATTATCTGAAGTGTTTCGCGCTTCTGTTTTTCCTTTTTGCTGGTGTAGTATTGCAAAAACGAGATGGGCGTTAAAAGTGCAGCGAACCAGGGCGGCTTTTCATTGAAGGCATCTCCCCGCAACTGAATGGGAATGTCGAGTGGATCGGGATCGGGCAAACCCAGCCGCCCCCGCATATCAAGGTCTTCGGTAACCGTTACTTCGCCAATTAAAAAACGAACAGGTTTCATTACAATCTCGTACAGGTTCTCGGGAGGAAAACTTTCGATGGTAAGCTGCTGGTCAACAAATCCTACTGCTCTTATGATCAGCGTGTCTTCGGTTAGCATGCTCATGCTGAACATGCCATCGGCATTGCTGGTGGTGCCTCCGTGCGAACGGGGATTAATAATGTGCGCATAGGGAATGGGTTCACCGCTTTCAATATCACTCACCTTTCCTCTGATGGTAACCAGATAAAGATCGGATGTTTGTGCAAACAAGCTCCAGGCCTGCATCATCACTAAAAATAATATGCCCCATTTTACTGCTTTCATAGCATGCACCAAATGTAAAATATTTGTTCTGTTAAATAGGGTGTCTAACAAATATTAACGCTTGCTTTAACACTGTTTTAGAAATTCGATTGGCTAATGGAAAAAAAAAGCGGCAAAAGCCGCTTTTATAATTTGTTGGCAATTGATTGCCTGACTGTTTCAAGTTCTTCGGATGAAGGCTGTAGTTTTGGTCGCGAGAAATTGATATCCTGCTCACTGTTAAGTGGTACAAGATGAATGTGGGCATGGGGTACTTCAAGTCCCAGCACCGCTACGCCTACTTTTTTACAGGGTATTGCTTTTTTGAGTGCAAGTGCCACCTTGCGTGCAAAAGCCTGCAATCCGAGATAATTCATCTCATCAAGGTCGAAAAGATAGTCCACTTCCTTTTTCGGTATTACCAGCGTATGCCCCTTGGCCAGCGGATTAATATCGAGGAAAGCCAGATAATGATCATCTTCGGCCACCTTGTATGCAGGAATTTCTCCGTTGACAATTTTGGTGAAAATGGATGTCATGAGCTTTACTTTTAAAGTGAAATATCGATGATTTCAAAAGGAATAATTCCCGAGGGAACCTGAATGTCGACCGTGTCGCCTACTTTTTTACCTAAAAGGCCTTTGGCAATCGGAGTTTTGATCGATATTTTACCCGCTTTCAGGTCGGCTTCGGTTTCCGATACGATGGTGTATTTCATCACGGCGTTGGTTTTTTTATTCTTAATGGTTACCACGTTCATGATTTGAACTGCCGAGGTATCGATTTTCGATTCGTCGATGATGCGTGCATTGGCAATCTGCCCCTGTATTTGTGCAATACGCGCTTCGAGCATGCCCTGGGCATCCTTGGCTGCATCGTATTCTGCATTTTCTGAGATGTCGCCTTTTTCGATGGCTTCACCAATTTGTTTTGAAATTAATGGTCTCTCAACTTTTACAAGTTTCTCAAGCTCCTGTTTAAGCTTGTTCAGACCTGCTTCGGTCATATAATTTATTCCAGACATAGCTCAAATTCTTTGGGTTATGGATAAAAAAAATTAGAATCCCGGTTACCAGAACCGAAACTCCAATAGTGATACAAAAATAATGAATTTTTTTAATTATTGGCTCGGGTGGTAATTTGTAGTCCTGTTTGCTTCGTGTTGCTCAACATCTTTCCTAAACGTATTTTCGGTTTAATATTTCAGAATAGATCACTGCTTTTCTTGCGTCAAAAAGTTCGTCTTCACGCAGTACTTCATCGTTGTAAGCCGACTTTTCGGCAGTTAAGTCACCGGCAAATGCCGTTCGCTTGATGCTGCTGATTCCTTCCTGATTAACCAGTTTTTCTTTTTCCTCAGGAGTTATAAAACCTGTGTGCTTGGCATAGGCATTCTTAATCTGTTCGGTCATGGTTTCGACTGGTACTGCCACTGGCTTTTCAGCCTTTGCGGCCACTTCCTCTTCAACCTCGGCATATGCTTTCTGGTTGCTGTATGGAATTGACTGTTCATCTTCATCGACGGCCAGCCGTTCGAGCCAGCCAAACAAGTTGTCATCTTGTTTTTGATGTGGCGAAGAAACACTTTCTCCATCGAAAATGCGTTTTTTCTTTTTACGCCCCAGTGATCCGATGATCGAGATGGCAATAATTATTAAAATTGGAATCAGGTCTTCCATAACTATGGGATTAAAATCTCTATTTTTACAACAAGTTTCTAAAATTAATAAAAATGAAGGTCAAACCACATCTTTCCCGAATTATTTCGATGACAGCATTGCTGACACTGCTTTTCCTTCATGGATGTAACGATGACCAGGATTATATTCCTTATGTCCCCGTTAATTTTACGGTTGACCTCACCATTATGAATGAACTTACCACCACGGGTTATTCCCGTTTGTTTGCAAACGAGGGCTATGGAGGAGTGATTGTTTTTTGCGAGTTTTACGATGTTGTTACTCCATCGGCCTCGATCTATCACGCCTACGATGCCACTTGTACCAACGAAATCAGCAAGGACTGCACCCTGAGCAGCGAAAGCAACAATGTGACGGCCATTTGTTCCTGTTGTTCTTCGGAATATTCATTGTTCGATGGTTATCCTTACAAGGGCGATGCCAGCATGGCACTTAAAACCTACAATGTATCGATTGTGAGCAACAAGCTGCAAATTTATAACTAAAATACCTGCTTAATTGTTGTGTTCAACCCATAACAAATCAGCGGTGTTGTAGCCGGCGTCTTCTGCAATTTTCAGGTATTTATTTTTGATTTCGTCAGGGACACTTTTTTCGCGTGCCAAAATCCATAAATACTTGAAGCTTTCTCCTGCAACCAGCGCAAAGTTGTATTCTTCGTCGATAGCTATTACGTTGTATCCCGAATAAAAGGGGCCAAAGAAGGAGACTTTTAGCTTTGCAACATTCTTTTCTCCAACGAATTTTGCTTTTCCAATGGCGCTTCGCCATTCTTTGTTGATGGTATGGTAGCCCTGGTTTTTTACTTTAATGCTTCCATCATCATTTAACGAATACTCAGCGGTGGTATTATTTAAGTTCCGCTCAAACCTGAAATCAATTCTGGCAATTTCGTACCATTTTCCCAGATATTTGTTTGCATCGAAAGGTTGAACTGCAGTAGTTCCGGCGGGTATGGTGGCGCAGGAATAAAATGCTGGCAGCACAACACTGATGAGCAAAAGATAAACTAACTTTTTTGTTTTCATCTCATTTTTATTAGTGATTAAGTTGATTTTTTTCAACATAAAAAATGCCGGTAAAAATTTACCGGCATTTTGAATAGCGTATATTCAGTTTTTTAGTACCGGTAATGATCTGGTTTGTATGGACCGTCGACTTTTACGCCAAGGTATTTGGCCTGCTCTTCGGTCAATTTGGTCAGCTTAACACCTATTTGCTCAAGATGCAGCCGTGCTACTTCTTCGTCGAGGTGTTTAGGCAAACGGTAAACACCGAGCTCGAAGTTGTTTTTAAATAACTCGATTTGGGCCAGTGTTTGGTTGGTGAATGAATTGCTCATGACAAACGAAGGATGACCCGTGGCACATCCAAGGTTTACCAGTCTTCCTTCGGCCAGCAGGTAGATGGCATGTCCGTCGGGGTATTCAAATTTATCAACCTGTGGTTTGATGTTTATTTTTTTGATACCCGGCCATTTTTCGAGTTGGCTTACCTGGATCTCGTTGTCGAAGTGTCCGATGTTACAAACAATGGCCTGATCCTTCATTTTGGCCATGTGCTGGGCGGTAATAATGTCTTTGTTTCCCGTGGTGGTAACAAAAATATTGCCTTCCTCCAATGCTTCTTCCATGGTTTTTACCTCGAAGCCTTCCATGGCGGCCTGCAGGGCGCAAATGGGATCGATTTCGGTAACAATTACACGGGCTCCATATCCGCGCATCGATTTGGCCGAACCTTTGCCTACGTCGCCATAGCCTGCTACAACCACAACCTTGCCGGCAATCATTACGTCGGTTGCGCGTTTGATGCCATCGGCCAGACTCTCGCGACATCCATACAGGTTATCGAATTTCGATTTGGTGACCGAATCGTTGACATTAATGGCAGGGAAAAGGAGCGTTCTTTCTTCCTTCATCTGATAGAGGCGGTGAACACCGGTGGTGGTTTCTTCCGAAACTCCCTTGATATCTTTTGCAATGCGGTGCCAGCGATCTTTGTCAGCTTCCATCACACTTTTCAGGGCCTTTAAGAGTTCTTTTTCATCAAGGGCTTCAACTTCCTGATCGAGAATCGACGGATCGTTTTCGGCCTGAAATCCGAGATGGATCATCATGGTGGCATCTCCTCCATCGTCAACAATGAGTTGAGGACCCAGTCCATTGCCAAAATCAAGTGCACGTTCGGTACACCACCAGTATTCCTCGAGGGTTTCACCTTTCCAGGCAAAAACAGGAACACCTGATGCAGCAATGGCTGCGGCTGCGTGATCCTGGGTTGAAAAAATATTGCAACTGGCCCAGCGCACCTGTGCACCCAATTCAACCAGGGTTTCTATAAGAACGGCTGTTTGAATGGTCATATGAAGCGAACCCATAATACGGGCTCCCTGAAGCGGTTTCGATGTACCGTATTTCTGGCGCAGTGACATCAGTCCGGGCATTTCCTTCTCGGCAATTTCTATCTCCTTTCGTCCAAAACCGGCCAGTTGCATGTCGGCAACTTTGAAATCCATTTTTTGATCTGTTAAAACTGTCATATTTTCAATATTTTAAAGTGCAAAGATAATACAAGTGAGGAGCTAAAAAAAACAATAATGAACAGGAAAGGTTTGCAGTGTATACTTATAGTTTTCTGGCTGCCAATTGTTGTTTGACGATCTTTTGGTCGTTAATCAGTTGTTTTTTTAACGCTTCGATCGAAGCAAAGCGTTTTTCATCGCGTACCCTGAAGTGAAAAAATATACTGACTTCCTTTTTGTAAATATCCTGATTGAAATCAAAAATGTGGGCCTCGATGGTACGGTTGTCGGCATTGGTGTTCACCGTCGGACGAGAGCCGATATTCAGCATCGCCTTGTGTTCTTTGCCGTCAAGCAGTAGGGTAATGCCATAGACTCCCTGTGCCGGAATGAGTTTATGTTGATCGGTAGCTTCGATATTGGCCGTTGGAAATCCGATACTGCGACCCAGCTGGTTTCCTTCAGCCACCGTGCCGTGAATCGAAAAAGTATAGCCCAGAAATTTGCGGGCTCTTTCTACATCGCCCTCCTGCAGTGCTTTTCTTATTTTTGATGAGCTGATTCCGATTTCATCAATCAAAAAAGTGTCAATCTTTTCAACACCAAAGTGATGCTTCTCCGAAAGTTTTACAATGTTTTCATAACTGCCTTCGCGGTTTTTTCCAAGCCGGTGGTCGTGCCCGACAACCAGGGTGTTTAAATTCATTTTGCCAATGAGCAAATCGATGATGAACTCCTTATATGTGAGCGATGCAAATTCTTTTGTAAATGGATAGACTACCAGATGATCGACACCTGCCCGTTTCAACTGCTCAATTTTTTCATCGAGTGTTGTAATCAGGCGGAGGTTTTTTTCATTCTCGAACAGAATGAGCCGGGGATGAGGATAAAAAGTGAACAGCACACTTTCTCCCTGAACTGCTGCGGCAATCTGATTCAGCTGGTCGATTACTTTACGGTGTCCCAGGTGCACCCCATCAAAGGTTCCAATGGTAACAACCGGATTTATACCCTGAAAATTTTCAATGTTATGATGAATGATCAAATCTTCCAGTTTATTATTGACCGGCAAAATTAAATAATTTGAATTACTTTTTGATGATTTATCAATAATGATAAAAATGATCAGGCATTTAGGATGAAGGAAGCGTGCAATACATGGCTCCGAAATCTTAAAAATTGTTAGAGCGGTGCACGCTTGTGCTTAATTTGTTATTTTAGCCTCAAATTGTAAATCGAACAACTGTGAATAAACTCATTTGGATTTTTCTGGCAGCAACTGTGCTGCTTTCATGTTCCGACGACAACTTCACCATAGAAGGTAAAATTACAAACAGCCAGGCTTCAATGATTTACCTTGAGAAGCTTGAGATCAACGGGTCAACACCTGTCGATTCGGCAAAAATTGACAGTAAGGGAATGTTCAGGCTCAACGGAGCGGTTGGCTATCCAACTTTCTTTTTATTGAAGCTGAGCGATCAAAAAATCATTACACTCCTGGTCGATTCGCTTGAGGAAGTTTCGATTGCTGCAGATTATCTTAATTTTTCAAAGGATTATAAAGTGGAAGGATCATTGGGTTCACAAAAGGTGAAACAACTCAACGATCATCTTACGCAAACCAATACTTCGATCGATTCGTTGAAATCGCTCATTACCCTGTCGGTAAACGAGCGGGATTATGCCCAAAAAAGAGAGCAGTGGATCAGGGAGATCGAAACAGTGTATGAAAAGCAGGAAGAATTTTCGAAAAACTTTATTGCAGAAAATCCTTTTTCGATGGCCTCGGTACTTGCCATTTACCAGAAATTCAATGATAATAACTATGTTGTGCAGGATTTACAGTCACTTAAAATGGCTGCATCGGCCCTGCATTCAATGTATCCCAAATCAGTTCATGCCCAAACACTATACAAAAATGTGGAAGGCCTGATGAAAGACATCAAGGCGCAGGAAATGAGGGAATTTATCAATCAGTATGGTCAAAACTCACCCGAAGTGGTTTTGCCCGATCCAAAAGGAAATGATGTGGCACTTTCTTCCCTGCAGGGTAAGTACGTGCTGGTTCATTTTTGGGCTTCGTTCGACCGCAGCAGCAGAGTGATGAACGGTGTTCTGGCCGAAAATTATCGGGAGTTCAAAAACAAAGGCTTTGAAATTTACCAGATTTCGGTTGACAGCTCCAGAACTGAATGGACAAAGGCCATCGCCGACGACCAGTTGCGCTGGATTAATGTAGGCGATATGCGGGGTAGCAACGATGCAGTGAATAATTATAACATTACACAAATTCCGGCCAACTACCTCCTTGACAAGGAAGGCGCAATTGTGGCGAAAGACCTTAAGGGGCCTGCTCTGAATCGCACACTCAACGAACTTTTAAACTAATTGTTAGTAATATTCGATACTTTGCCGACTCTTTCCCTGCTATGTATGTTTTTTTTGTGTGCCTTATTCCTTTTTTTCTAAATTGCACCCGTTTTTAAAAAAATGTAAGCTTTTACATTGCCTGACAAGAAAACATATTTTGTTTCAGATGTCCACCTGGGAGCTCCGGCATTAAACAATAATCGCCAACGCGAGAAACTGTTTGTAAAATGGCTCGATGAAGCTGCTTCCGATGCCGAAGCGTTTTACTTACTGGGGGACATTTTTGATTTTTGGTACGAATACCGAAAAGTGGCTCCGCGCGGCTTTGTTCGTACCCTGGGGAAAATTGCCGAGATCACCGATAGTGGGATTCCTGTACATTATTTCACCGGAAATCATGACGTGTGGATTTACGATTACTTGCCTGACGAAATAGGGATCAAGCTGCATCGTGAGCCAGTTGTGAAAGATATTGGAGGAAAGACCTTTTTTCTTGGACATGGAGACGGACTCGATCCCAACGAAACGGGTTACCTCTTGCTGAAGAAACTGTTTACCAGTAAAACTGCCCAGTTTCTTTTTTCAAGACTGCATCCCAATCTGGCTTTTCATGCAGGTCATCTTTGGGCCAGGCAAAGCAGGTTGTCGAAAGGTACAGGACCCGAAATAAGCAAGGGGCCCGAATTTGAATCAACAGTAGCTTTTGCTAAGAAATATGTCAGGGATCATGAAGTAGATTTTTTTGTTTTCGGGCATCGCCATATTTTAATGGACGAAAGTATTCAACCCGGCACCAGGTTATTGATCCTTGGTGAATGGATCAATCATTTTTCGTATGCCGAATTTGACGGAGAAGAATTAACATTAAAGAAGTTCAATCATAACAGTTTGTGATTTACATATTATGAGTAAGAAAATTTATACGACCATCGTAGGATCGGGAAGCTATATACCCGAAGTGTTGGTAAAGAATGAAGATTTCAGGAATCACGATTTTTACGATCCCAAAAACAATAAAAAGTTTGATAAATCGAACGATGAGATCATTGAAAAATTTAAGGAAATCACCAATATTGATGAACGCCGCTGGGCCAGACCCGATCAGGTGACTTCCGATTTGGGTGCACTGGCTGCGCTCGATGCACTGAAAACAGCAGGTATTGAAGCCGATTCGCTTGACTTCATTATTGTAGGGCATAACTTTGGTGACATGGAGTCGGATACCAACCGCTCGATGCTGATTCCCAACATCGCAGCACGCGTGAAACAAAGAATGAATTTCAAGAAATCATCGGTGGTGGCTTTCGATGTGCTGGCTGGTTGTCCGGGATGGGTACAGGCCATGATTGTTGCCGATTCAATGATCAAATCGGGGAATTACAAACGGGGCCTTGTTGTGGGTGCCGATGTCAATTCACGAGTAGGCGATCCCTACGATCGCGATTGTATGATTTTTGCCGATGGAGCAGGTGCTGTAATTGTTGAGGGGCTTGAAAGTGAAACTCCCATCGGAATACTATCATTTGCCGAACGCACCGATGCGGTCGACTGGGCTGAACTTTTGGTTCAGGGGCCCTCGCTGAACAAAGATTTCGATCAGTCGCAACGCTTTATCAGAATGCAGGGACAGAAAGTATATGTTTATGCTTTGCAAAATGTACCTGGTGTGGCCCGTGAAGCACTAGAAAAAGCAGGACTTGTACTGTCAGATATTAAAAAAGTTCTGATTCATCAGGCCAACGAAAAAATGGACGAAGCCATTTGTCAGCGACTGATGAAACTTTATAAAATGAAAGGTTCTACCAAAGACATTATGCCGATGACAATTAATGAACTGGGAAATACCTCGGCAGCTACCATCCCAACCATGTACGACCTGATCAAAAAAGGCAAGATGAACGGCCACCAAATAGCAAGTGGCGATAACATTATTTTTACTTCAGTGGGAGCAGGCATGAATATCAATGCCATTATTTACCGCGAACCTTAATTGATCTTTATAAATAAAGAAAAGAGCCTGTTAGCTGGTAATAACCATGCTGACAGGCTCTTTTGGTATTATCCTTTTTTGCTATTTACAACAAGGAAGCGGGCTATGCGACGTGTTTTCTGTTCAACATACACGGTGCGATGAGCTATTTCCTGTTCGATTGCTTCTGCTGTGTAATGCCTTATGGTAATCAGCTCCAGCCCGTCGTTATAACGCACTTCGAACTGTTCGGCCAGGCGCTCAATAAGTTCCATCACACCATGCTCGGGCTGATCGATCGAAACCGATAACTTGAGCGCCGAATGCTGAAGCAGGTTGATTTTCATATCGAGATCGGAAAAAATACCAATGACCCACGACATGCTCTCTTCATCCATGAACGAAAAGTCGGGCTGCGATACGGTAATCAGTACCTGTTTGGTTTTCATGATATAAACAGGAAGCTTCTTCTTTTTTTGATCTTCTTCCCGATCGGGGCCAATAATGGTTCCTTCGGCTGCAGGCTTGATGAAGGAGCGCACATGCATTGGAATTTGATTGTTCTCGAGCGGTTTGATGGTTTTTGGGTGAATTACTTTCGCTCCGAAGAAGGTTAGTTCAACGGCTTCGCGATAGCTCATGTAGTCGATCTTCTTTGGATTTTTGAAATACTGCGGGTCGGCATTCAGTATGCCAGGCACATCTTTCCATATTTCTACTTTTTCGGCACCCAACACACTGGCAATAATGGCAGCTGTGTAGTCTGATCCTTCACGCCCAAGGGTGGTGGTAAGATCGGCAACTGTGGCACCTAAAAATCCCTGGGTTACATAAATGTTTTCATTTTTAAAATGAAATGCTTCGTTCATCAGTTGGCCGGTAAGTTCCCATTCGACTGCTGCATCGCGCCATTTGTTGTTGGTTTTCAGCAGAAAGCGAATGTCTTTCCAGGTATTTTGAATGCCCTGTTTATTGAGGTAGGCACTAATAATTAAGGTTGAAAGGAGCTCACCATAGCCAATGAGCTGGTCGTATTCAAAATCGTAGTCGATCGAGGGGGTGCGATCAAGTCGGTCTTCTATTTTAAACAGAAGCGCATCGATCTGTGAAAAAATTTCATCCTCTTTGCCAAACAACTCTTCAACAATCTGCATGTGATAGTTGCGGATAGTGGCAAGGTGTTCCCACTTTTGCTCCTCTTTTTTGTAGTAAGCACGTACCAGCTCTTCGAGCGCATTGGTCATTTTCCCCATCGCCGAAACAACAACAACCAGCCTGCCTTCCGATTGAGCTACAATCGAAGCAAGGTTTTTAACTCCTTTGGCATCTTTTACCGATGCTCCACCAAATTTGAAAACGCGCATAAGTATTATTTTTAAATAACACTGCAATATAGCGACTTCATTTCGAAAAAAATTGACAAAGATCATACATTGAAGATTATTCTCAGGGTGAGAAGAATGCAAAACTACATTCGTATCTTTGTCAACCGAAGACAGTAGGCGGGCACTTAAAAGTTGTGTTTAAGCCAAAAGCAGCTAATAATTAAAGCTACTCAATAAGGACGTCCTATGGGTTAAGTGTATAAATGACAATGTTATGACAGCAAGGAAAAGGATCAAAAGAGAGGAATGTGTTAAAATAGGTTTTACCAAGAAAAGTCACGGAGTTGAAGGAAAATTGCTCGCCATGATCGATAAGGGTTATGAAGAGACCATTGAGGCAGTTGATTATCTTTTTCTCGAGATCGAGGGCTTGCTGGTTCCTTATTTCATCGAAGCATTGGAATGGCGGGGCGACGATTCAGTGGCACTTCAGCTGGCTTTTATTCAATCGAAAGAAGAAGCCCGGCAATTCAGTGCCTTAAGCATTTTTGTTCATCAAAGCGATGTACAGATGCAGGATGATGATTTCGGGGTGCATCAGTTGAAAGGATACACCATTATCGACAGGCAGCTGGGTGAAATTGGTGTGATAGCAGCCATCGACGACTATGGCGGTAACCTGGTAATGACGGTTAACTATCAGGGAAAGGAACAGCTTGTTCCTTTTAACGAAGCGCTCGTAGTAGCTGTGCAGCCCGAAAATTCAACACTGATCATGAATTTCCCCGAAGGCTTGCTGAATTTAAACAGTTAATTTTTTTTCGCTTGCAACGCTTGTTGTTTTTGTTTGTCTTTTTTAACAGAAATAGAAAACACAAACACATGAAATCAATTCGAACCCTCCTTATTGTCGTCTTCATTCTGCTTCTTAACTGGCAGGCTCAAGCCGAACGTGGCCGTTCGATCGCCCGTTTCGACGAAATATCACTTCGTGTGGCAGCCAACCTCTATCTGGAGCAAGGCAACGAACGTTCACTGGAAATCACTGCCAACGACGCAACACTCGATAAGTTAATTGTCGAAGTACTTGGTGGAAAGCTAATTATCAGACTCAGTGTTGAAGACTGGCTTTTTGGAAGCTTTAAACCAGGTAAGATCGATATCAGACTGGTTGCCGATGAACCCATAAGCGCATTGAACATTCAGGGCTCGGGGAATATTATTGCCACCTCGGCCATTACTACTCCTTTTATTAAGCTGAATATTGCAGGCAGTGGCGATATTAAAATGAGTCAGCTCGAAACCAAACAGCTCGATGTGAATATCACCGGCAGTGGTGATGTAGTAGTTTCGGGGACTGAAATGCTCGACGAGATGCATGTTAATATAGCTGGCAGTGGCGATGTGATGGCTTATCAGCTGCAGGCACGTGAGGCTTTTGTCCGCATTGCCGGCAGTGGCGACTGCGATTTGTATGTAAGTGAACTGCTCGATGCAAAAATACTCGGATCGGGCGATGTAAATTACCGCGGTGAGCCTGCCCTTAGAACCAGCATCTCGGGCTCCGGAAGAGTGAAAAGTAAATAAAATAGTAAGTAATGATATTAAAATTATAGCCATGAAGTACAAAAACAAACTAATCATATTCAGCTTTTTGATGGCAGGAATGCTATCGTCGTGCGTCGACTTCTATCTGGGAAACGAAGGCTGCATTAAAGGAAGCGGTTCGATCGTTTCTGAAGAATTCTTTCTGTCTGACTTTAGCAAAGTAAGCAGTGAAACGGTAGTTGATGTGGAAATAGTCCAGGGCGATGAACAGAAAGTGATCGTGGAAGGACACGAAAACATGATCGATCAGATTGAACTGACAGTATTAAATGGTGAGCTGCAAATCGATTTGCGCAATCACTGTTATTCCACTTTTCAGTTAAAGGTTTTTATCACCCTACCACAGCTCGATGCAGTAAGTATTGAAAGTACGGGAAACATTACTTTGGGCGATTTTGCAAATGTTGCTTCATTCGATGTAAGTGTAAAAAGTACAGGCAATTTGAAAGGAAACGGTTTGTTGCAGGTTGCCGGATTGGTGGTGATCGAAAGTGAGTCGACCGGAAAAGTTGATCTTGAACTGTTGTGCGACGAACTGGAAGTTTTCATGAGCAGTACCGGAAATGTAAGTTTGTCGGGAAGCTGTGCATCCCAGTGGGTCGAGATGGATGGCACCGGGCATTATCGCAGTTATGAGCTCGATTCCGACTACTGCGAAGTGCTTTCCGATGGGGTGGGTGATGCCCAGCTTCAGGTCAACGAACAACTCGATGTTTATATCAACAGTGTCGGAAGTGTATACTATAAAGGAGACCCCGTTGTTAGTGTTAACGACAAAGGCACTGGCAGCCTTGTTAAGGTAGACTGAAAATGTAGCCAAAATAGGTCAAAATCCGTCCCGGAACCAACAGGTGTTCCGGGACGGATTTTTTGTGCCATACGGTTACCTCCGAGATGTTATGATTTAGTTTCTATCAAGATAAGCTTCAGTTTTCTTTGAATGAATTAGAGGTTTTGTTTAACGCTGTTTTCTTGTGTTTTTGTGTAAATACTTCATTTTAAGAAAGTAATTTTGGAAAGTAGGATGAAGGATGCTTCAGAAGCAAACACAATAGTGCAAACTTTTTGAACATTTGGTACTGCCTTGTTATTGAAAAAATGGCTATTTCACAGGGGTCGAAATGAACGACAACATGGTGTTTGAGATGAGCCTTGATAAACCGATAAACAAAAATACTTACTATGCTATTACAAAAATCAATAATTGCCTGCCTTTCAATGTTCGTATTGACAGGTTTTTTTTCATGTTCTCAGCACAGCGAGACTTCAATACATAAAGATGGAAGGGAAACGGTTGAATTCAAAGTAATTCCTTTTGAATTGAAAGATGTAAGTCTGCTTGAGGGGCCCTTTCATCATGCCACTGAATTGAACGAAGCCATCTTGCTGGCTTATGAGCCCGATCGTTTCCTTGCCAAATTCAGGATGGAAGCAGGCCTAGAACCCAAAGCCGGGCATTATCATGGATGGGAAGACAACACCATTGCCGGTCATAGCCTGGGACACTACCTGTCGGCCATTTCGATGATGTACGAAAGTACCGGCAACGAGGAATTGGCCAGGCGGGCAAATTATATAAGCGATGAATTGTACGAGTGCCAGCAGGCCGACGGTGAAGGATACCTGGGTGCCTTTCCCGACGGGAAAAGAATATTGGAGGATGAAGTGGCCAAAGGAGACATCAGGGCGCAGGGTTTTAACCTGAACGGGATATGGGTTCCTTATTATACCCAGCATAAAATCATGGACGGGCTGTTTCATGTATACCAGACTTTTGGTAATAAAAAGGCCCTGGAAATCAATCAGAAATTTGCCGACTGGCTGACTACCATTGTCGATGACCTTACTGACGACCAGCTTGAAACCATGCTTCATTGTGAGTATGGTGGAATTAACGAAACATTGGCTGAGTTGTACAATTTTACCGGCGATGAAAAATACCTACAGCTTTCACGGACTTTTCAGGATACTTTTGTGGTAGAGCAAATTATCAAGGGAATTGATGTAATGCCCGGAAAACATGCCAATACCAACATCCCAAAATTTGTTGGCCTGGCCCGTCGCTATGAACTTACCGGTGATGAAGCCGACAAACAGGGAGCCATGAATTTCTGGGATTTTATTGTCCATGATCATTCTTATGTGACCGGAGGAAACGGAAACCATGAGTACCTTGGTGAACCTGGGAAACTTAACGACCGCTTAAGCCATAATACCACCGAAACCTGCAATGTTTACAACATGCTTAAGTTATCGCGCCATTTGTTCGAATGGAGTGGCTCGGCCGAAGTGATGGACTTTTACGAAAGGGCTTTGTTTAACCACATCCTGTCGTCGCAACACAACGAAACAGGCCATGTTATTTACAACCTGTCCATCGACATGGGGGGACACAAGGTGTATCAGGATCCGTACTGGTTTACCTGCTGTGTGGGAAGTGGTATGGAAAACCATTCGAAATACGGAAAGAATATTTTCTATCATAATAACGAAGCACTGTATGTGGCTCAGTTTATTGCAGCTGAGCTCAATTGGGCAGAAAAGGGCTTGAAAGTCAGGCAGACTACTCAATTTCCCGAAGAGGAGGCAAGCAGGCTCGAGTTTGAATGTGAGCAGCCCGTCGATCTGTTGTTAAAGGTGCGTTATCCGCATTGGGCACAGAATGGAATGCAGATCAAGGTAAACGGAAAAACACGAAAGGTAAAGGGCGAACCCGGCAGCTTTGTGGAACTGGGCGATCGCTGGGAAAACGGCGATGTGGTGGAAATCACCTTTCCCTTCAGTTTGCGCATTGAAACGATGCCCGACAATCCGAACAGAATCGCTGTATTTAATGGACCTGTTGTACTGGCTGGTGAGTTGGGGCCCGTTCCCGATTCAAATGCCAACGACCCCATGTATGTTCCTGTGCTAATGACTAAAGACGTCAATCCGGCCAACTGGCTCGAAGCGGTAGAGGGCCAAACGAATACCTTCATTACCCGTGAAGTTGGCTTTCCGCGCGATGTGATGTTAAAGCCTTTCTACCGCACCCACGACCGTCATTACACGATTTTCTGGGATACCTATAACGATGAGGAATGGGATCAGTTTCAGGAAGAATACCAGTCAGAAATGAAAAGAAAAAAAGAACTGGAACAGAATACCATCGATCACTTCCGCATTGGTGAAATGCAGCCCGAGCGCGACCATCATTTTAAAGATTCCCTGTCATGGGTTGGAGAGTACAAATCGAAAAAATTCAGGGAGGCCGATCGCGATGGCTGGTTCTCATTCGAAATGAAGGTGAACGATGAGCATCAGCTTGCACTGGTTTGCGAATACTGGGGCGGTTATTCGGGATCCAAAACGTTCGATATTTATGTCGGGGATGAATTATTGGCAAGTGAGAATATTTCCAATAAGGCTCCCGGAAAATTTATCGATGTGGCCTATGATCTTCCTTCAGAGTTAATTGAAGGCAGGGATAAAATCACAGTCAAATTTGTACCTCATAAAGGACATCGTGCAGGGCCTGTATTTACTGTTAGAACGATCAAAATTAATTAGGTTAATATTTCCTGTACCAGGTTTTCTTTTACCCGGTACAGGATTTTTTTTACAAGTGCTATGAGAAACAGTATACTGTATGCATCCTTTTTTGTTTTCTGCCTGATGTTAACTCACCATGCCAGGGCTGCTAATGATTATAGTGAAGAAGGAAATCAAAATCCTTTACTACCGGGTTATTTTGCCGATCCAACCATTAAAAAGTTTGGTGATACCTATTATCTATATGTCACTACCGATGGCGTAAAACTGGCATCGGGAGAACCAACCGTTTGGTTGAGCAAGGACTTTAAAAACTGGTATTGTCAGGAAATGGACATCGATTTGCCCGAAGGTTTGACCAATTGCTGGGCACCCGATGTCGTTGAGCAAAATGGGAAATATTACTACTACATGGGCAATTGTCAGTTCGGCTGTAACATTTACGCTTACGTGTCCGACAATCCGGTGGGGCCATGGAAAGCCATCAAAAAAGGAGAGCCGGTAATTCCCGTTGGTACCGGGAAAGAACACCTCCCCGCCTTGGATGCACAGTTTTTTACCGATGACGACGGCACATTGTATTCTCATTTTGGAACATGGTGTACCTCGTTTGGCGGTGTAGGCTGGGCCGAAATTGATGCAAACGATATGACCACCATTGTTGAAAGTGGCTTAATTCCTATTGAGCAGCTTCCGCATGCTTTCGAAGCCAGTTATATGATCAAGCGCAATGGTAAATACATTTTGATGTACTCATCGGGCGATTGCAAAATTGAAAGCTATGCAGTGCATTACGCCTGGGCCGACTCGCCCACAGGGCCATTCCACTATGGGGCAAACAACCCCATATTGTCAACCAATGCCGATGCATCTATCGATGGCCCCGGGCACCACAGCATATTGAAAGAGGACGACGACTATTACATGCTTTATCACCGGCACGATAATCCGCACAGCACCGGTGGCATGTTTCGCCAAACCTGTGCCGATAAAATGGAATTTCTGAACGATACCACTATTGCGACAATGAACCCAACACACAACGGGGTAGGGGCCTTGGTCGATTTACCGCACTTTGAAAATCTGGCACTTGGTGCCAAAGCCGGAGCTACTTCTGAATACCATTTGCAGGCGCCGGTCAGTCGTTATAACAAGAAGGGGGTCGATCATTTGTACAAAGCGGCTTATGCCTCCGATGATAACAACGGCACACTTTGGAAAGCTGCCAGTGCCCAAATGCCGCAGTCGCTGGTAATCGACCTGGGACAGGTTCACGATGTACAGCGGGTGATGATTCAGTTTGAATATGCAAGCTATTATTATCAATACAAAATTGAAAGCGCTACCGATGAAAGCAACTGGGTACTTTTTGCCGATCAAACGGCCAACCGGACCAGCGCATCACCAACCATTGACGACCATGCACAAGCTGCGCGTTATTTGAAAATTACAATCACAGGAACAGAGAAAACCGGGATGTACCCTGCTATTTGGAATGTTAAAGTATACGATGAACTGTTTCCTGTAATTGAGGTTGAAAACAAAGCCGTAGCAACAGCCCCAGCCATTATTGGTAAAGGAGCATTGTTGGTCGATTTTGATACCGAAAAACTCAAAACCGGTAAGTTAGAAAAGCCGATTATAAACAAGGGAAAGCTCAAAGGCAGCTTCAATGCCATTGGTTCTCCTGAAATTACCCAAAAAGAAGGGCAAAGCGCCATGCGTTTAGATGGGAAAAGCTATCTTGAACTTGACAGACAAGCCCCTGAAACACTGAACTGGAATGCCCCCTTTACTGTGGCTGCAACATTTTTTGCCGAAGAGATACCCGATGGAAAGTGCATCGTGGCGTGGAATGCACGTGCCAACATGTTGCAGGCTTCGTATGCCGCATTAATGTATGGCAAAGCGAATTATGGTGCCATGGCACACGGTGATGGCGCTGTTGACCTGCCTTTTAAAAGCATCCCCGAAGCAGGCAAGTGGCATACCATGGTCGTTTCTTTCGACGGAATGAATGAGAAAGTATATGTTGATGGTCAGCTAAATACACAAATGCCATTGATGCTCTTTGTTGAAGCCGGTAAAATTCGCATCGGCGCATCGGGAATGCCCACAGAAAATTTTGAAGGCTACATCGGAAAAGTAAAAATATACGATGGGGCTTTGAGCGAGGATAAAATTGTCAATTTGTTTACTAAATAAAATGAAACCAATCGTAATGAATAGAATTAAAATAAAAGTTATTATATCAGCTGTTGCATCTTTTATGCTTCTTTCAGCAGCGCTGTCTCTGCCCTTTGTTTCGTGCAGGAATTCTGCATCAGAAGGCAAAAATTCGGAAGTTAAGACCATCGAGTCGGTTTCGTTCACTTCGGTTGAATTAAGCGACAATTTCTGGGCTCCCAGAATTAAAACCAATCATGAGGTAACCATCCCCATTGCCATTGAGCAGTCTGAAATTTCAGGACGCATTAAAAATTTCGATATTGCCGCTGGTTTGGAATCAGGGCAATTTTGTTCTGAACTACCCTTCGACGATTCAGATATTTATAAAATTATTGAAGCCGCCAGCTATTCAATGCAAACCCGCCCCGATGAACAGATGGATGCGGTGATTGATTCACTGATTTCTAAAATTCAACTGGCACAGGAAGCAGATGGATACCTTTATACCAATTTGACCATTGCCCAAAAAAATAATGACGAAGCACACCCCTGGGTTGGAGAAGGCAGGTGGGACAAAGTACATGAACTTAGCCACGAACTTTATAATCTGGGACATCTGTTCGAAGCCGCTGTAGCGCACTATCAGTCAGCCGGAAAGAGAAATTTTCTCGATGTTGCAATTAAAGCCGCCGACATGATCGACCGTGAATTTGGATGGGGTAAACGCGAGAATTTTCCCGGGCACCAGGAAGTGGAACTGGGACTCATCAAGTTGTATCATGTTACAGGAGAAAAACGCTACCTCGATCTGGCCAAATTTTTCCTCGACGTGCGTGGTAAAGTACCGGGCGGGAATGAATACAACCAGTCGCACCTGCCCGTAGTAGATCAAAGCGAAGCAGTTGGTCATGCCGTCAGGGCTACCTACATGTACTCAGCCATGGCCGACATCGCTGCTATTTTGAAGGATGAATCATACAACCATGCCAATCGTGCCATCTGGAACGACATTGTGGGGACCAAAATTTATGTAACCGGTGGAATTGGTGCTTCAGGCGGAAACGAAGGTTTTAACGGGCCTTACAACCTGCCCAACATGTCGGCCTATTGCGAAACCTGTGCCTCGGTAGGTATGATCATGTGGAACCACCGCTTGTTTCTGGCTGATGGCGATGCCAAATATTACGACGTGCTTGAACGAACGCTTTATAATGCCTTCCTTTCGGGCGTATCGCTTAGTGGCGACCGCTTTTTTTATCCCAATGTGTTGGAATCGATGGGGCAGCACAAACGCGGTAAGTGGTTTGGTTGCGCCTGTTGTCCGCCCAACGTGGCACGGCTCTTACCTTCGTTGCCCGGGTACCTGTATGCCAAATCGGAAAATTCGGTTTACGTAAACCTGTTTGCCGATAACCATGCAAAGTTTGATTTCAAGGGTCAGCAGGTCGAATTGATCCAGAAAACGCAATATCCCTGGAAGGGCGAAGTTGAAATTCAGGTAAGTCCTGAAAAGAAGGACCAATTCAGCCTGAGGGTGCGTATACCCGGATGGGCCGAAGAAAGTGCAATTCCTGAAAACCTCTATACATTCAGCAATACCGCATCAGAGAAAGTGAAGATCAAAGTAAATGGAAGGAAAATCAGGGCAAAGCGCGATAAAGGATATGCAGTAATCACCAGGAAGTGGAGTAAAGGCGATGTGGTAAAAATTGCTTTTCCAATGGAAGTGCGTTATGTTAAAGCCGATAAAAGGGTGGAAGCCGATATCGAGCGCATGGCCTTGCAGCGTGGCCCCATTGTTTTCTGCGCCGAATGGCCCGACAATAATGATGGAAACGTGCTTAGCCTGATGTTCGACAAAGTACCTGAAACAACAACTTCGTTTAATCCTGAATTGCTTAACGGGGTTGAGGTCATTCAAACTTCGGCCAGAGAAGTAGCGCGGAACATCGATTCTACCTTTAATTATTCAGAAGCTGTTCCGGTAACCCTTATTCCTTATTACTCATGGAACAACCGAGGGCCGGGCGAAATGATGGTGTGGTTGCCCGTCAGCGAGAAAAGCGTTTATCCGCAACCTGCACCAACCATAGCCAACAAAAGTACGGTTTCGGCCAGTGTGCCGTCGCCTGCGCTCAAAGTAGCCCTCACCGACCAGTACGAGCCGTTGCACGCCAACGACCATACGCGCCCATATTATCACTGGTGGCCTAAAAACAACTCGTGGGAATGGGTTCAGTACAATTTTGAAAAAGAAGAGACCATTTCTTCATCAAAGGTTTATTGGTTCGACGATGGCCCATGGGGCGGTTGCCGCATTCCGGCTGCCTGGGAGCTTGAATACCTTTCGGGGGGAGAATGGCTTCCTGTAAAAGCTGGTTCGGCATATAAAGTCAGGAAAAATGCCTGGGATGAAATTCATTTTGAGCCGGTGGTGACCAGTGCCATTCGTATGAAGGTGAAATTGCCCGAATCGCATTCAACCGGCATTCATGAATGGATTGTTCAGTAATATTGTTGATGGATAAAGAGAAGGAAAGCTTTGGTCATATTTTTGGCTGAAGCTTTTTTGTTTATTTACATTGTTGAAAATACAAGCTCATTTTACCATTATTGCCTGGTGTTTAGGGAACAATATTTTCTTTTTTTGCTGTTCATTTCATAAATGTTGAATATTATCAAGAATAATAGTGTAAATGATGAAAATAAACAACATTGGGTATGTTCTTACCTTTTTTGAAGTTGCCGGGCAAAATACTTCCGAAAACTTTATCAATCCTTGAATTTGACTCAATTTATAGATTTGACTCCCTGAATTTATTAAAATACAAGGAGCACTCTCCCTGAATTTCAGTTAATTTGAGGAATTACAATGTTTTTTGTTAACTTTGATCCTGGTTTTAAAAATATTAGTCTATGAATATCAGGAATCTACCCCGATCGATGGAGAGAAGTGTTTTGGAAGCACTAAAGCCGGGGCATGTTGTAGGTCTTTTGGGGGCCAGACGGGTTGGAAAAACGTTTTTAATGGAACAGGTTAAGACTTACCTGTCCGATAGGAAAATTCTCACCGTACAAGGTGATAATCTTGATGTGGCCGAAATATTATCAAGTAGCCGCCTAAGCTTGCTTGAGCGTTTTGTAAAGGGTTATGATACATTGTTTATTGACGAAGCGCAAATGATTCCTGATATTGGTGCAAACCTGAAGCTTTTAGTGGATGTGCATCCCGAAATTGTTGTTTTTGTTACAGGATCATCGGCATTTGACCTTAAAACCAAAACCGGAGAACCATTAACCGGACGGAGCACTTTTTTCAATCTGTATCCATTTGCACAAATGGAACTAAGCGAAGATTTTTTGAAAGTTAAGGGTACACTTGAACAAAAATTGATTTTCGGCATGTATCCACAAGTATATCTGTCAAATAATGTTGATGAGAAAATAGATTACCTGGAGAGTATTCGCGAAGGATATTTACTAAAAGATTTGCTTCTGATAGATAATATGAAGAGTGCCCTTTTTGTACTGAACTTGTTGAGGTTAATTGCTTTTCAGATTGGCAATGAAGTTTCTTTTAGTGAATTAGGGAGGGCATTAAATGCTGATAATAAAACTGTTCAACGTTATCTCGAACTACTGGAAAAAATGTACGTCATTTTTTCTCTTAACGGTTTTAGTCGTAACCTAAGAAAAGAATATACCAAGTCGCCACGATATTATTTTTGGGATAACGGGATAAGGAATGCATTGATATCAAATTATAACCAATTTGCTCAACGCGATGATGTAGGAAAATTGTGGGAAAATTATTGCATTTCAGAACGGATGAAACGCAACCATTATTCACGTAACCGTGTGAATAGCTATTTCTGGAGAACGTACGATCAAAAGGAAATTGATTATGTAGAAGAAAGTGGTGGCAAGTTGTTTGGATACGAAATGAAATGGGGAAAGTCGCGTTCGTCTGGTGAAAAATTATTTTCGGCTACATATGCAAATGCAACAGTTGCGACCATTAACCCCGAAAATCATCTTGATTTTATACTTTGAGCTGAAATACTACTGCTACCCTTTCTGTGTTGCTCACAAAAAAGCGTAACCAATTATGTGGGGGCAATGATTATGTTTGCTTGAAAGCAAAATGCCTCGTTTGAACATTTGTGCAGCAAACAAAAACATACCTCCGATTAATACCTCAGGGAATATATGCTGTTCATCCTGATAAATGAATAGCTTGCAGGCATCTTTTTAATATAATGCTTATGTATTTCAACAACAGTTTCAATCGCTTAAAAGCTTTGGTGCCGGCTTTAATGGCACTTTTTTGTGTCAGTTGTGGCCCTAAGGGGCATCAGTCTGCGGAAGATGTAACTGCTCTCAAAGTGTTATATATTCCCGATACAGTTTACATGGTTCCGGCGGATAACAATTATAGTGCTGATACATCGGAATATAGCTATGCCCGCATGAAAGAGAGCCCGAGTTTTGCTTTGTTCTGGGCAAAGGAGTATGGCGATGATCCAATGGCCAACCCTGACACCATTAAAAGGTTCAATCCCGATGAATTGCTGGAGGAGAGCGAACGTATCTATAATTATTATGTTGACGAACTGAAATTTGTTGAGAAAGGAAATTCAATAACCGACAAGTATAAAATGCTGATTTATATTTTTGGCGGTGATGGGGGAACTGCGTTTGGCGGGGGAGAGGACGATAAAGTTGGCGTATTTTGGGCTCCGGCCATTCGAATGAACAAGCCCCCCTATGGTGCATTGGCGCACGAAATGGGACATTTGTTTCAGTATTTGTCTGATATCGATAAAGCAATGAACGACACCCTGGCAAGCGGAAGGGGCGCCGGCAGTTATTCGTTTGTCGAAATGACATCGCAATACATGTTGTGGCAGGTTTATCCCGAATGGATGACCTTCGAAAATTACCATCTGGAGGGTTTTATGAAACAAACCCATCTGGCGTTTCTGCATGAAAAGAATATGTACCACTCACCTTATGTCCTTGAATACTGGTCGAACAAGCACGGAAAAGATTTCATTGGCCGTATTTGGCGTGAAAACCGAAAAGGGGAAGATCCGGTGATGACGTATAAAAGGATTACCGGAATCGATCAGCAGGCTTTTAACGACGAAATATTTGATGCTGCCAGTCGGTTCATTACCTGGGACATGGAGCGTGTTGAAAAATTAGCAGGCCGCTATGCGAATCAGCACAGCTGTAAAATGATTGATCAGGGCAACGGATGGTACCAGATTGATGAAAGCCGGTGCCCGCAGAATTATGGATACAATGGCATTCGATTGGATGTTCCGTTAGCCGGAACCCAAATCATGTTTGTATTTAAAGGAATTGCCGGGGCCGAAGGTTACAGGGCTGTAGATGTTGAATCAGCCGGTTGGCGTTATGGCTTTTTAGCTGTTAGTAACGATGGGGAACGGTTTTATAGCGAAGCGCTTTCTGAGCCACATGGCGCAGCATCATTTGTTGTGCCCGACGAAACCGCTTATTTGTGGTTTGTTGTAACAGGTGCCCCAGAGGAACACACCATTCATTTAATTGACGGGAAAGATGAAAACGACGAACAATGGCCATACCGGATCAGGATGGCAGGAACAGCGGTGCATTATTCAGCATTGTAATGTAGATTGATCTGCCTAGGCTTTGTTCAATTGTCACTTTTTGTGGTATTTAAGTCTCTATTGCTTCGTGCCGTATTTAAACTGAAACCAGGATAGCTATACATACGTGCAGGTTAATTGAACATTCTTTATTATTATTTTGCAGCTTTTTAGGCTTCTTTGCCACATCAAACCTTCGATAAACATAGAATGATGAAACAAATGAACGGTCAGATGCTTAAAGCAGCCATTGCTTCTCTTATCTTTTTAATTTTTACAGGAAGTGTGTGTAAGCCATCGCAAGCACAAGGACGTGTTAATGATGCACCGGCTACCCTGGGAATCGATGGCGGGTTTACCGACCATCATACACCTACAATCAATTTGAAGCTGGTAAAAGCTTCAGGTACGGTTGCCGGTTTAGAAACCACTGAAAGTAATTTTGATTATACTCCTTCAGATCGTCTTGAAAACCGTGCAGCCAATGGCTACTATCATTTGGGCGATGTGAACCTGCGACTGAAAAAAGATGGTGAAAATGAATGGAAGGATTATTCTACTGCAAGAGAACGACAGCCGGTTGAGGTACTCAATACCGATAATGAAAACGTACTTTCTGCTGCCAATCTGGCCAATACACTTCCTGATGATTTTCCGTTGGAATTAGAACGTTTTTGGCAAAAAGAAGGCGACCACCTGGCCTTAAAATTCGCTTTGACCAACAATACAGATACACCAATTGAAATAGGCGCTCTGGGCATTCCTCTGATATTCAACAACAACATCGACCGTAAGTCGCTCGACGAGGCACATACCGAAAACGTGTTTTTCGACCCCTACATCGGGGGCGATGCCGGTTACCTGCAAGTGGCGCGGCTCAATGGCGAAGACGAAGTGCTGCTGGTTCTGCCGTGGAAAAAATCGCCCTTTGAAGCTTACCGACCACTGCTCGACGATCCAACACGCCGGGGTATAACCTTCGAAGGCTTCCACGAGTGGATGATTCATTCAAAAGCTTATGCCGATAATGAGTGGAAAGAATCGGAACAATGGAACGAGCCTACATCGAAAATTCTGGCACCGGGCGAAAGCTATGAAGTAGGACTGGAGTTTGTGCTGGCGCCCGGAATCAGGAGTATTGAAGAAACCCTGCTGCAACATCAGCGTCCGGTTGCTGTGGGCGTACCGGGCTACATTCTTCCGATGGATGTTGATGGCAAGCTTTTTATAAAACACCACAGCGAAGTGAAAAGCATAAGCGTTGAGCCATCAGGAGCATTAAAAGTGAGGGCTGTAAATACTACGCCAAATGCGTGGACCGAATATGCTGTGAGCGCAAAAAAGTGGGGTCGGGCACGGGTCGATATTGAGTATACCGACGGCAAAAAGCAAAGCATAAACTATAAAGTTATTAAACCCGAAAGTGAAGTGGTGGCCGACAATGGCAACTTCCTCACCACCGAACAATGGTACGAGAACGACGATGACTTATTTGGCCGCAGCCCGTCGGTTATTACTTACGATTACGATGTAAAACGAAAAGTGTTGGAAGACTCACGCGCATGGATTTGCGGGCTGAGCGATGAAGGGGGTGCCGGTGCATGGCTTAATGCCGTTATGAAACAGTTTGTACAGCCCAATCCTGATCAGGTAGAACAGCTTGAGCGTTTTGTTAACAATACTCTGTGGGGCGGCATTCAGTACAGCGAAGGCGAAAACAAGTATGGCGTGCGCAAAAGCATGTTTTACTACGAACCCGATTCAGTGCCGGCCGGAACATACAGCGACTCGATCAACTACAACACCTGGGCTGCCTGGTCGAAAAAAGATGCCGAATCGGTTGTGCGTTCGTACAACTATCCGCACGTAGCTGCGGCACACTGGGTAATGTACCGACTGGGGCGCAACTACAATGGGCTCGTTAAACAACGTAGCTGGCAGTGGTACCTCGAACATGCCTGCCATACCGCCATGGCCATGGTGGAGCAGGCACCGCATTATGCACAGTTCGGACAAATGGAAGGAAGCATCTTTTTGTTGGTGTTAAACGATTTGAAAGCCGAAGGAATGGACGAGATGGCCAAGCAACTCGAAACAGCCATGAAAGTTCGTGCAAGTCATTGGGCTTCGCTCAACTATCCCTTTGGCAGCGAAATGCCCTGGGATTCAACCGGGCAGGAAGAGGTTTACATGTGGTCGCGCTACTTTGGATTCGACCAAAAAGCGCTGGTTACGCTCAATGCCATACTGGCCTATATGCCAACCGTACCGCACTGGGCTTACAACGGTAATGCCCGCCGTTACTGGGATTTTCTGTATGGTGGTAAATATTCGCGCATTGAGCGGATGATTCATCATTATGGTTCGGCCTTAAATGCCATTCCGGTTTTGCACGAATACAAGCTACAACCCGACGATTTCTATCTGCTGCGTGTAGGCTACGGCGGTATGATGGGCGCTTTGTCGAACATCACTCAGGATGGTTTTGCACCCTGTGCTTCGCATTCCTTCCCCTCGTCGTTATGGAACGATGGCATTTCGGGCGATTATGGCCCCGGCTATTTTGGCTATGCGGTTAATTCATCGTCGTATTTAATCAAACACGATGAGTTTGGCTGGCTGTCGTTTGGTGCAAATAGCAGCGAAAAGAAAGGCCTCGTAAGAATGGAAATCACCAGTGCCTCCAAATCGCGCGTGTTTATTGCTCCCGAAAAACTTTGGCTTACCCTCGATGCCGGCTCAATTCGTTCACTTAGCTACAATCCCCAAAATGGCGAGGTGCAGGTAACGCTTGAAAAAGGCAACTCGTTTACGCCGAAAGCCTTTGTTCATGTTGAAAATTTTGGCAGTGATGCTACGAACTTTGAGGTGAAGAACTTAACCATAAACGAACGTGGTGCTTACGAGGCCGAACTGGATGATAAGCCGGTAACATTCACAATTACAAGAAAATAAATCAG
The DNA here is from genome assembly GCF_050433125.1 of Roseimarinus sediminis. Classification (NCBI taxonomy): domain Bacteria; kingdom Pseudomonadati; phylum Bacteroidota; class Bacteroidia; order Marinilabiliales; family Prolixibacteraceae; genus Roseimarinus; species Roseimarinus sediminis. Next base: position 43,854 of record NZ_JBNPXV010000015.1, read on the forward strand.
AAAAGAGATGTTGAATCGTATTAAGAAATATTTTGCCATAAGTCTGTTGGGGGGCGCTATGCTTGCCTGCTCCACAGGCGAGACCGACGAGCCGTTGACCCAGGTGCCGTTTACTCAGGTTCACCTGAATGATGTGTTTTGGGCGCCCAAAATTGAAGTGAACCGAACGGTTTCCATTCCTTCGGCTTTTCAAAAGTCGGAAGAAACAGGCCGCATGGATAACTTTGCACTGGCAGGCCATATTATCGAGGGAGAGCATCAGGGTGATTTCCCCTTCGACGATACTGATGTGTATAAAATTCTGGAGGGGGCCTCCTACACCCTGGCCGTACAATACAATGCCGAACTGGACAATTATCTCGATAGTTTGATTTACCTGATTGGCATTGCACAGGAAGACGATGGCTATCTCTACACCAGCATCACCAACCAATGCGAGCGTTTGAGCGGCTGGTACGGCAAAGGCCGCTGGGACAGGCTGAACAGTCATGAGTTGTACAACTGCGGACACTTATACGAAGCTGCTGTGGCACATTATCAGGCCACCGGCAAACGTTCGCTGCTCGATATTGCATTGAAAAATGCCGATTTGGTAAATGAAGAATTTGGTCCCGAACCCGGCAAGAAAAAAGTACCTTCGGGGCACCCGATTATCGAAATGGCACTGGTGAAACTGTATCATGTTACCAACGATGAAAAATACCTGAACCTGGCGCGTTTCTTTATCGACGAAACAGGTAAAGCGACCGACGGGCATGAGTTGAGCGAGTACAGTCAGGATCACCAACCCATTGTTGAGCAGGACGAAGCCGCGGGTCATGCCGTGCGACTGGGCTATCTGTACTCGGGTGTAACCGATGTGGCAGCCATTCAGCACAACAAAGCCTTAATGGATGCCAGCAAACGGGTTTGGAAAAATGTGGTATCGAAAAAACTGTACATTACCGGAGGTATTGGGCAACGTGCCCAGGGCGAAGGTTTTGGCGAAAATTACGAACTACCCAACATGACCAGCTATTGCGAAACCTGTGCTTCTATTTCAAATGTTTACTGGAATTACCGGCTGTTTTTGAATGAAAAAGACGCCAAATATTTTGATGTACTTGAGCGAACACTTTATAACGGACTGATTTCGGGGGTATCGTTAAGTGGCGACCTTTTCTTTTACGACAATCCGCTCGAATCGGTTCATAATCACGACCGTGCCCCGTGGTTCGGCTGTGCCTGCTGCCCGGGCAATGTAACCCGCTTTATGGCTTCCGTACCTGGTTATGCTTATTCTGTAAGCAACAAGTATATATATGTTAATCTTTTTGCCCAGGGCATTGCTGAAATTCCCTTTATGAACGATACAATTGAAATTAGTCAGCAAACTCGTTATCCCTGGGAGGGAAATATAAAAATGACGTTGAACCAGAGAACGCTTAGCGAAGCTGTGGGCCTGAAAATTCGGATTCCCGGCTGGGTTCAGAACGAAGCCGTGCCGTCCGATTTGTATCATTTTGTCGATGATTATCCAAGCGCTTATTCTTTCTCGATTAATGGCGAAATGGTTGATGTTGAGGTAGAGAAAGGCTATGCCCTGATTGAATATCAATGGCAGCCCGACGATGTGTTGGAAATCAATTTTCCGATGCCGGTTAAAAAAATTGTTGCCCATAACCAAATAAGCAACAACCACAACAAACTGGCTTATCAGCGCGGCCCGGTGGTGTATTGTTTCGAAGATAAAGACAACGACAATGCGTGGTTGTTCGACCATTTTGTGCCGGCCAATACCGAAGTTTCGGCACAGTACGAGTCGGCCTTACTGGGCGGCGTTACAACGCTAAGTATGGCCGGTCGTATGGTTAAAACCATTAATGGCGAGCAGGTAACGAAACCGGTTCAGTTGAAGGCGATTCCCTATTACACGTGGAATAACCGGGGTACAGCCAACATGTTGCTGTGGATGCCCGAAAATGCGGAGGCATGTGTCGAAAAGCCTTCAGGATCTCCTGCTTTGTCTGCTCAATGCGAAGGCTCAACCGGATGGGTGTCGGGCTTCAACGATGGTTTTACCCCTTCATCATCGGCCGATTACGACAAATCATACTTTTACTGGTGGCTGAAAGAAGGCACCGAAGAATGGGTGCAGTACAGTTTTGAGCAGGAACAAACTCTTAGTAGCTCGTCGGTTTACTGGCTCGACATGACCCATTACGACGGCGACTTTCGTGCTCCTGAATGGTGGAATCTCGAATACAAAAATGCTGATGGCGAATGGTTACCGGTGAAAACAACCGACGATTACAGCCTGGAATACGATAAATACAATGTGGTAAATTTTGAACCCGTAAATACTCAGTCGTTGCGGCTTAACGTGAAACTGGGCGAAGGCGTTTCGGGCGGCATTCACGAATGGAAAGTTGATTGATATAACCTCTATCTATTATTAACTTAATTGAGTCCGTGTTGTGCAGCATCGTTTTTATAAAGCCATTGAAAGCGATGGAAAACAGTTGAAAACAATTGCTTTCTATAGTCTTCAATTGCATTCAATTGTTTTCAAATGGCATCGCCGATTTGTGTATAAAGTTTACGATCTTTGGCAGCATCAGGTAATAGGAAAAACCAATGAGCAGTTACGAGTTGAAATACCCGCGCATGGTGTGTTTATGGTTCGCTTGTCTGAAATAGAAAAATAAAATGATGATGAAGTTTCTTACCTTTTTTTCGTGTTTGATTATCCTTGCCACATCTGGCAGGGCGCAAGTTACCGCCGACGATTACCGTCGTGCCGATTCGGTTTCAACCTTCAGTAATCTGGTTTATAACGCCAATGTCGATGTCAACTGGATGGATGAAACTTCTACATTTTGGTACAAAGTGAAAACACGCCGGGGCACAGAATACAAACTGGCCGATGCCGAAAATTCAAGCCTAAAACCGGCTTTCGACCACGAAAAACTGTGTGAGAAACTCAATGAATTATCAAAAAAGAAAGACTACAAACCCTACGAACTAAATTTACGCAAGCTTGAATATTCCGAAAACGGCAAGGTGCTTACCTTCGAAATGGCAAAGTACAAGTGGGAGTACAACCTTTCGAAAAACAAACTCGAAGAGAAAGGGAAAGTAAAAGAAAGACCTTCGCGCGATGGCTATTGGGGCAGTACCGAAGGCCGTTATGAACGTGGTCCGGTAACTTCGCCCGACAGCAGCAGCGAGGCCTTTGTTAAGGAATACAATCTTTGGGTGAAAAACATCGAAAGCGGTGAAGAGACCCAGTTGAGTTTCGATGGTTCCGAAGGTGAATTCTATTCGGGACACATACAGTGGTCGCCCGATTCAAAAAAAATTGCTGTAAACAAAGTACGTCGGCATACGCCAAAACACATACAGTTTGTTGAGTCGTCGCCCGAGGGGCAGCTACAGCCTAAACTGCACCAACGAGAATACCTCAAACCCGGCGATGCCCTGCCTATTGAAAAACCAAGCCTTTTCGATGTTGAAAATAGAGAAAAAATTGAAATCGACACCCGGCCTTTCGAACATCAGTATTCGCTCAGCAACCTAAAGTGGTGGCCCGATGGCGAGGCTTTTACCTTTGAGTTTAACCAGCGTGGGCATCAGCTTTACCAGCTAGCTGAGGTGGATGGCAATACCGGCGAAGTACGCATCCTGATTGACGAAAGCAGCGAAACCTTTATCGACTACAGTGGTAAGCGGTTTCGGCACGACATCGATTCTACGAAAGAAATAATCTGGGCTTCGGAGCGCGATGGCTGGAATCATCTTTACCTGTACGATGCCCGTGACGGGAAGGTGAAAAACCAAATCACCAAAGGTGAATGGGTGGTGCGCGGTGTGGAACATGTAGACGAAGAGAATCGCCGTATTATTTTTAAGGCGAGCGGAATGAATGCCGGCGAAGATCCGTATTTCATTCATTATTATTCGGTGGATTTCGATGGTTCAAACCTGAAGGAGCTTACTCCTGAGGCAATGAATCATCAGGCTGTTTTTTCCCACGACCATCGCTATTTTGTCGATACTTATTCAGCAGTTACCCATGCTCCGGTAAGTGTGTTGCGCCGTAGCTCCGACGGAAAGGTGCTGATGGAACTCGAGAAAGCCGATATCTCAGAACTCCTGGAAGCGGGATGGAAGTATCCCGAAGTATTTGTGGCCAAGGCCCGCGATGATCAAACCGATATTTGGGGTAACATTTACTACCCAACCAATTTCGACAGTACCAGAAGTTATCCTGTCATCGAATACATTTATGCCGGTCCGCATAGTTCGTTTGCTCAAAAAAGTTTCAGCGCCTATCACTATGCCTATTCAGGGCTGGCCGAACTGGGTTTCATCGTGGTACAAATGGATGGCATGGGCACCTCGAACCGATCGAAAGCCTTTCACGATGTGTGTTACAAAAACCTGAAAGATGCCGGTTTCCCCGATCGCATCAAATGGATCAAAGCAGCTGCCGAAACGCGGCCATTTATGGACACCACACGGGTGGGCATTTTTGGAGGCTCGGCAGGCGGACAAAGCTCCATGGGAGCACTTTTATTTCATCCTGAATTCTACTATGTAGCCGTTTCGGCATGTGGATGCCACGATAACCGCATGGACAAAATATGGTGGAACGAACAGTGGATGGGCTTTCCCATTGGTAAACATTACGAAGAAAGTTCGAATGTATGTAATGCCCACAGGCTGCAAGGAAACTTAATGCTGATTGTTGGCGAAATGGACGACAATGTTGATCCGGCTTCGACCATGCAGGTAGCCGATGCTTTAATCAAGGCCCAAAAAGATTTCGAACTGGTCGTATTACCCGGGGTAAACCACACACTTGGCGGCGAATATGGCGAACGCAAACGTCGCGACTTTTTTGTAAAACACCTGCTGGGAGCGCAAACACCTCGATGGAATCGGATTGAGGTGGATTGATGGGAGATTGAAAAGATTGATTTATTGCAACTATTTATCCTTTGTGCTCTTGGTGGGCTTTGTGGGATATAGGTTGAGAAAGATTGAATGCAGTGATGGGAGATTGAAAAAGATTGATAAGATACCTCAGCGAACGCTGTGAAAACTCAGTGTTCGCTGCAGTGAAAAAATTAAGATATGAGAACGTTAAAATTCATTGTTACTGCAACATTCATCATGTTTGCTGTTGCGGCTTTTTCGCAAGAAAGTGAAGAGCCAAAGGTAACGCCACCGCCGGCAAAGCTGGAACTCGATTCGTTTTACAAAAAATACCTCAATGCCAATGGAATACCAATTATCAGCTCGTGGCGGGTACCCGATTCGGCCCTGGTGCAGGCCTGGCGCATTGTAACTTTTATGACAAACGATTTGCCTCAACCCGTTCTGAAACAAATGCAGGATGTTGGTCTGCGGGTAGGAGTAATGGCTCGTTATGAAGGTACAACCGATGTACCCGAACATGCTCACCTGGTAAACGATACTACCATTAACTGGGACCTTCGTGCCCGCGGACTGGGGGGCGATCTGGAACTGCCCTTGACGACCTGTGCCGAAGAGAATTTGCTCTGTTACCAGATTGATAAGTACCATGCCGAAGATATTTTGATTCACGAGTTTGCTCATTCGATTCATCTGACAGGCATTGCACCTATCTACCCATCATTTAACGATACCTTGCAGACGCTGCTCGATAAGGCCATTGCCAACGGGCTGTATAATAACACTTACGCACAAACCAACTTGTATGAATACTGGGCCGAAGGGGTACAAAACTGGTTCAATGTGAATGCCGAAGTAGAAATGCCCGACGGAAAACACAACCAGCTAAACACTCGCGAAGAGTTGAAAGCATACGACAAGCCTTTGTACAAGCTCTTAAGCAACTATTTTTCCGAATTTGACGAAAGTCCCTCGTGCCATTCAGCTGAAAACAGGTATCACCCATAAGTAAGCAGTGACTCGATAAAAAACGGGATAATTCAATATTTGACCTGACAGAAAAGATGGACCCGAATTTCAACATATACCGTAAGTTTTCGCGTAAAGCGCTGAACCGATATAAAAAATCGCTTTGGGTGCTTCTTTTTTTATGCTTACTGCCCGGTGTTAATTCGGCCCGTGAGAATGTGTTCAATTTTCACCATTATACCAACGAAGACGGATTGCCATCGTCGTATGTTAAAAGTATGGTTCAGGACAACCTGGGTTTTATGTGGATGGCAACGCGTGTGTCGGTGGTACGTTTCGATGGAAGCCGCTTTGTAGAATTTCCTGCCTACAACGAGTTTGGCGAAGCAAGCGACCTGTTTTGTAACAAGGTTTTTATGTTCAACGATACGCTTTTGGTTGCCCGTACCAACCGCGGGCGTTATTATTATTTCGATCAGGACAACGAAACCTTTCATTCCTGCATAAAGCTGAATAATCTGGGTCAAACGCAATCGTTAATGCCTGCTGGCAATGGATACTGGATGTGCCGTAACAATGACCTTTTATATTTTGATTTTGCCACAGGACGAATTTCGGGAATCAATGAGAAACTGGAATTTTGTAAGCTGCCCGACAAGCATCTGTTCCTTCAGCATTACAACACCAACGATAAAATAGTAGCCCTTACCGATAACGGAATTCTGTTCTGGATCGACATTGAAAACAGCGAAGTAAAAAGTTTCAATGTCCGCGAACAAATGAATCCTTTGATTGCTCGTTTATATTTTATCGATTACGATTCGAATGTCTGGCTGGGAGAAGAAAGCAACGGGCTGTTCAGACTCAATACCCAGACGGGTAATATTACACGGTATTCAAAAGATGAAACCGGGAACAAGTACCTGGCCCACAATATGGTACATTGCTTTACCGAAGACGCCAACCAACGCATATGGATTGGAACAGAAGCCGGTTTGTCAATAATCGACGACAAGGAAAACAGCATCGAATACTGCCGCTACGATCCGGCCAATCCTAACGGCCTGAATACCGATCCGATTTATGATGCTTTTTGCGATAAAGACGGGAATGTTTGGCTGGGCACTTATTTTGGCGGTATTAACTTCTGGAATGGGAAAAAAAGTTTCTTTCATACCTGGCAGTCGGGGGTTGGAAACTGGAGTTTGGGAGGGAATGTAGTAAGTTGCCTTTCTGAAGATATCGATGGAAATATTTGGGTAGGCCTCGAAGACATGGGGCTGAACATGATTAACCTGGAAAACGGAAAGCTTAGCAGATATACAAGCGAGAACAGCGGCCTATCATACAATAATATTCACGACCTGCATTTCATCGATGATCAAACATTATGGATTGCCACCTATACCGGTGGTATCAATATTCTTGACATTAAAAGCCAAACATTCTCGTACCTGAATATGAAAAATGCTCCCAACCTGCATTCCGATAATATTTATTCCTTTATGCAGCTTGGCGATTCATTGTTTGTAAGTACTTCGGCCGGCATTAATTTGTATCATCTGAAAGAAAAAACTTTTCAGGCATTTTTTCCCGAGATTCTGAATGGTTACCAATTCGAATCGATGGCCCGTAATGGAAATACCTTGTGGTTTTCGTCGGCTTTAACAGTTTACTATTACGACATCAGCAGCGGCAAGTTACACGAGTTTGATAAAGCCCCCGAAATGGCCGATATCAATTTTGTGCGCACCGATTCGAAACAGCGGGTATGGATTGGCGATTGTTACGACGGCCTGTGTTGTTACAATCCTGCCGACGAAAGTGTGAAGTTCTTCAACCCCCAAACAGGTTTTCCCGGATCGTGGATGTTCAGTTTGCAGGAGGCCGACAATGGCTGGTTTTGGGCAAGCTGCAACAGTGGTTTAATTAAGTTTCATCCCGAAAGTGATATCTTCACCCTCTTCGATACCAACTCCGGCATACCTTTTAACCAGTTTAACTACCGGGCATCATTTACCGACAGCAAAGAAAATATCTATTTTGGGGGCAACAATGGCATGGTTTCCTTTAATAACAATGATTTGCAGCAGGCTGAAAACCATAAGGATATCCGCTTTACAGGTTTTCAGTTATTTAACAAATATGTACAGCCGGGGGGTAAAGGATCGCCGCTCGACAAGTCGTTAAACCGCTCTGACAAAATTGTGCTTAACCACAATCAAACCATCTTTACCCTCGAATTTACCTCGTTTAGCTATGCCTCGCTGGGGCGTTGCCTGTATGCCTATTATCTCGAAGGTTTTGAAGAAGACTGGAACCATGTAGGCAACCGTAATTATGCCACCTATACCAACTTAAGTCCCGGAAAATATATTTTTCATGTGAAGGGTTATCAAAACGATATGGATGCCACTAGTAATGGGCGTACCTTGCAAATAATAGTGAAACCGCCTTTCTGGCTTTCTCCCTGGGCTTTTCTTGTTTACTTTATTCTGGCATGGGTGTTCTCCATTGTGATTTACATGGTAGGGCGAAACCTTGAGAAATCGAAGGCACTGGTTGAAATCGAACGCCGTGATAAAGAGCATTCCGAAGAAATAAATAAAGTGAAACTTGAATTCTTCACCAATATATCGCATGAGCTGAAAACCCCGCTAACATTGATCATGGGACCGCTTGAGAAAGTATTGGGAGAAGAAAGGCTCAGCCCGATATCACGCAAACGACTCACCGGTATTGAACGGAATGCCCAAAGGTTGTTCAATCTCATTAACCAGTTACTTGAATTTCGAAAAGTAGAAACCGGTCGTGAGGTACTCAAAATTGAAAAAATTGATATTGCAGAATACATAGGGGAGATTGCCCGCTCGTTCGAATCGCTGGTCGAGGCAAGCGACATTCAATTTAAAGTAAGCACTCCAAAAGCAGGAACTGAAGTATGGATTGACCCCGGAAAGGTGGAACGTATAATTTTTAACCTCCTGATTAATGCTTTCAAATACACCAGTGTGAGTGGAGAAGTTGATTTAAGGGTAACACTGGCAGGTAAAGAAACTAAAAAGAAAGGCGGATACGAACTCCTTATTTCTGTTAGCGACAGTGGAAAAGGAATCGCTCCCGAGATGCAGGAGAAAGTCTTCGATCGCTTTTTTCATTCCGATGATGGAAACAAGCAAATTAAAAGCTCCGGAATTGGCCTGGCTTATGTGAAAAGTCTGGTACAGCTACACAAAGGAAAAATTAGTGTGGAAAGCAGGCATGAAGGTTCATCGGGCAGTACCGGAACCATTTTCATCGTCAAGCTTCCCATAAGCAAAGATGCTTACGCCACGGACGAAATTGTACATGACGCTCCTCAATATATTCACGAATTGCCGGCGATGGCAGTGCTTTACGACGATGATTGCCGACAGCTCTCATCAGCAAGTAATGCAGGTCTCCGATATAAAACGATTTTACTGGTTGAAGACAACCACGAACTGATCGATTTTATGCGCGAAACACTCGAAGAAAATTACAAGGTTTATGTGGCCTTCGATGGGATAGAGGCGCTTGAGCTGGTAAAAACGATAAAGCCCGATCTGATTGTAAGTGATGTCATGATGCCCCGGATGGATGGCCTCGAACTAACCCGTATACTGAAAAGTGATTTGACAACATCGCATATTCCCATCATTCTGCTTACTGCCAAAAGTGGTGCCGAAAACCGACTGGCGGGACTGGGAACCGGTGCCGATTTTTACATCGAAAAACCTTTTTACCCTCAAGAGCTGGAGCAAAATATTCTGAATATCCTCAATACCCGCAAGGCACTGATTGATATGTTTAAGAATGATGCTTTTGTGCCCGTGGCAAATATTGCTCAATCGGAATCGGATAAGCTTTTTATCGAAAAGGTGACCGAAGTAATCAAGAAAAATATGAACAATACTTCGTTCGATGTTTCGGAACTGGTAAAGGAATTAGGATTGAGCCGTTCGTTGCTACACATGAAGCTCAAAAGTATTGCCAATTGCTCTACCACCGAATACATCCGCACGATAAAATTAAAGGAAGCCGTCAAATTGATCTCCAGCGGAAAATGCAACATTTCGGAAGCCGCTTACGAAGCAGGCTTCTCAAGCCCTACCTATTTTACCCGACGCTTTAAGGAACACTACGGAAAGTCTCCCCGCGAATATTTTAACTTATAAGTCGCTTACGAAGTACAAGCATCTCAACAGGCTTTCATCAAAAGTGGGTGTAATTGCTTAATTTTTTTGGTGTATTTGCGTAGTGGACAGCAGATCAGTATTGTAGCTTGTGTGTGTTTGTACATTTATACAAGTATTTTAAACATTTTTGACGGTTTTAAGCAGCAATTAATCCTTCCTTTATCTTATCACAGATGGATTTGTACAATCCGTCAAATTAGTCAATGTTCAAATCTAACTCTTTATTGTTAAACTAATCATTAATAAATGAGATCTATGCTTAAACTACAAAAACCTTTATTATTGGTATTTTTTCTCTTTGTATTAATTCCGGCAGGATTAATGGCACAGGGCAGAAATATAACTGGTGTGGTTTCTGATCAAAACGGGAACATCCTGCCAGGTGTATCTGTAATTGTAAAAGGAACGATACAGGGAACCATAAGCGATGCCGATGGGAAATATCAGGTAACGCTGCCCGAAAATGCAAATACCCTTGTGTTTTCCTTTATTGGGATGCAAAATCACGAAGTTGAAGTGGGTAACAGTTCTGTTATTAATGTCGTACTTCAGGAAGATATGATTGGCCTCGATGAAGTAGTGGCCATCGGATACGGAACGCAACGAAAAGGCGATGTAACCAGTGCTGTTTCGAGTGTTAAAGCCGAAGATTTCTCGGTAGGAAAAATTGGCGATGCTGCCGAGCTCATAAAAGGGAAAGTAGCTGGTTTGAGTATCACAAAATCATCGGGCGACCCCAATGCTGCATCAAGCATCATGCTTCGAGGGATAACAACCATCAAGGGCAGTGTACAACCGCTGGTTCTGGTCGATGGGATCGAGGGCTCGCTAACCACGGTTGCTCCCGAAAACATTGCAGCCATCGATGTGCTAAAAGATGCTTCAGCTGCTGCAATTTACGGTACCAGAGGGGCCAACGGGGTAATCATTATCACAACAAAATCAGGACGACGAAACACCGGGGCAAAAGCCAGTTATGCCGGATATGTTTCGCTTTCGGAATGGTACAAAACAGCCGACTTTATGGATGTGAATGACATTATTTATGCCCGGACTAACTTCGAATACGAAGGATATGACACCGACTGGCTTAAAGTTGTAACACGAAAAGCCGGCTACACCCAAAATCATTCGCTGAATCTTGAAGGAGGAACGGAACAATCGACCTATGCAGCCAATATTACTTTCTCCGATGAAGAAGGAATGATGCGCAACAGCGATCGAAACGACATCAAAGCACAGCTTGATTTTAGTCAGTATGCCATGAACGACATGCTTAAATTTAATGTGAACATGCTCTATTCGACACATAAGCATACTAATAACAATAATGCTTATGTATACAGGCAGGCACTGATTCGTAATCCTTCTTCCCCCGTTTACAACGAAGACGGTACTTATTACGAGGAATTTAGTCGCTTCCAGTATTATAATCCTGTAGCCATTCAAAATGAATTAATTGGCGATACCCGATCGAAATTTGCCCGAATTACAGGTAACGTAACATTTGAACCAATACGCGGATGGCAAACCAACCTGATGTTGTCGCGCAAGGAAAATAGCGGAACCTCGCAAAATTATTATACCAGCAGTTATTACAGTCAGGCTACCGGCCAGGTACGTGGATCGGCGTCAAAATCATCATCCAATGGCCAAAGCGATAATCTTGAACTGACTTCAAAATACGACTTTGAAATTGGGGACAGCCGGATAAGTGCACTGGCTGGATACAGCTATTTGTATAATGTTTACGATGGCTTCAATGCCGGTAACTCCGAGTTTCCTTCTGAGTCGTATCTCTACAATAATCTGGGACAGGGACTCTATCTCACCGACGAAGATCATACTGCTAGTATGGGCTCATACAAAAACGACAACAAGTTAATTGGCTTCTTTGGTCGGGTGAGTTATGGCTATGAAAATCGTTACAATGCCATGTTAAGCGTTCGTCGTGAAGGCTCATCCAAGTTTGGTCAGAACAATAAATGGGGTACTTTCCCTTCTGCCTCACTGGGTTGGACCATCAGCAATGAAAGCTTTATGGAGAATGTTACCTTAGTTAACAACCTGAAGCTTCGTGCCGGATATGGTGTGACAGGAGTAATTCCCGGCAGCTCATACATGTCGCTTACTACTTTCGATTATGATACATGGGGCAAACACCTGAGCATGAATGGAGAGTGGACCCCTTCGCTAATTGTAGCTCAAAATCCCAATCCAAACTTAAAATGGGAAACAACCAGCGAAGTGAACATTGGCCTTGATTGGGCCTTGCTCAATTCAAGATTAAGTGGTGCTGTCGATGTTTATTCGAAGAAAACCGTTGATTTATTGTATGATTATGCTGTTCCTGTACCACCGAATATGTATGGTTGGACCACAGCCAATGTGGGCGAGATGCAAAACCGGGGAATTGAACTCATGGTTTCAGCCATCCCGGTCAAAGCAGGCGATTTCGAATGGAACACAACACTCACTTTATCTCATAATCAGAATAAACTGCTTAGCCTTTCCAACGAGTTGTACGAAACGGATAATTTCATGGAAGTAGGTGGTGTTAGCGACCCCATATCTGTCCCAACGCATGCAATGGAAATTGGTCATCGTTTAGGCGATTTCTGGGGGCTCCGATCAGTTGGTGTAAGTAAAGACGGTTTTGTACTGGTTGAAGTAGCCGATGGCGAAGGAGGATGGACCGTCAAAGAATTCGATACCAAGTATAACATCGAAAGCAATCGCCAGCGCCTGGGCAACGGTCTTCCACAGGTTTATGCCGGATGGAACAATTCCTTCCAATATAAAGGTTTCGACCTTAACCTGCAATTCACAGGTCAATTTGGCTACGAAATACTGAATGTACAACGTAGCTTCTATGAAAATAACTCGATCGCCTACAATCGTTTAAAAACAGCAGCCAACCTTCATCCCGCCATCGATGCTTCAGGCGCAGCAGTGATCGACCCCGTAAGTGGCGAACAGCTCAAAGTAATGCTTTCTCCAGCAATGTCGCAGGGGGTGTGGAGCGATCAGATTGAAAAAGGTGACTTTGTGAAATTAACGCATGCAGCACTGGGCTACACTTTCCCTCTTTCAGGTACTGTACGCCAATACATGCAAAATCTGAGGGTGTATGTATCGGGCCAGAACCTGTTCTGTATTACTGCCTATTCAGGCCTCGATCCGGAAGTTTCAAATTACTTCCTGGCACCTGGAATCGACGATCGGGACAAATATCCCACCATTCGTTCCTATACTTTTGGTCTTACTGTAAACTTTTAAATCTCTGAACTATGAAATATTTCAAATACCTGATAAAAAGCTTCATCGTAAGTCTTCTGTTTTTTGCAGGCTCCTGCACTAACCTCGACGAGACCGTGTATGACCAGCTTACCGATGAAAGCATCGATGTGACCGATCCTGAAATTGTAGGTTATATGATGGGTGAAGTGTATGCCCAGTTTCGTTTTCTCTATTGGGGGTGGAATGGCTATTTCGACCTCAATGAAGAGTGCAGCGATACGTATATGACTCCCAAACGCATTGGAGTTGGCTGGGGCGACCTTTACATCAACATGCACAAACATACCTGGAATGAAACGCAGGGACATATCGATCCCTTATGGCATTATGCTTATGTTGGTATTGGATATGCAAACAAAACGCTCGATGTATTACCCGACAGTGGCCAGGCTCAGGCACAAATGCGTTTTATGAGAGCTTTGAACTATTATGTACTGCTTGATGCTTTCCGTAATGTTCCATTGGAAACTACTCAGGAACTCGAAGCTGGCTACCTTCCGCAGCAAGCCTCTGCACAAACCATCTTCGACTTTTGTGTAAGTGAACTCGATGCCATTAAGAATGAGCTGGGTAGTGAAAAGGTTTTTGGCTATCCCAATCGCTATGCCGCCAATATGGTGTTGGCAAAACTCTACCTTAATTACAATGCTTATTTTAACACCAATGATAATAGTTATTACGAAAAAGCACTTGCCGAGGTAGATGAAATAATTACTGAAGGAGGCTATGAGTTGGCCCCTCATTACCTCGATAATTTTAAAGCCAGCATAGCAGCTTCACCTGAAGTGATTTTTGCCTTGCCGCTCGATAAAAAGAATGCAAGTCATAATTACCTGGTAAATAAATGTCTGGTGGGTGCCGGAGCAGCAGCCTATGGTTATACCGGTTCGCCCTGGAACGGCAGTTGTGCTGTACCACAGTTTATTGAAAGTTACCGTGATGGCGACCTTCGCCTGGCTTATACCTGGACCGGCGGCGAACAACGACTGGCAACAACCGATGCACAGGGGAATACCGTGCCTCAGTCGGGCGAGTTAATTGCATTTACAACCGACGACTGGGCTGGAAACGGCGTGCTGAATTATTCGGTAAGGGTGCACTCAATTGATAATCCCGGAGCCTACCAGCAGGAAGGTTATCGCTATGTGAAAAGTGAAATTGTTGCCGGCGATGGCGGAACTTATGGAAACGATGTTGCTTTCTTCCGCCTGGCCGATGCCATGTTTATAAAAGCTGAATGTTTGCTTAGGCTCCAACGCGATGAGCAGGTGGCTGCCGACCTGATTACTGAAGTACGCCGTCGTTCATTCGATTCGGCTGATAAAGCAGTCCGTACTGTCGAGGATTTGAAAGGCGGAAGCGTATACGATTACGGACACCGCGAATATACCAGCGAAGGCTTTACCAATTTCAATCCTGCATCGTTTATTGCTACCTACGAAGGGGGCGATGACATTGAGCTGGGTGGCTTGCTCGACGACCTGGCCTGGGAATTTGTTGGAGAACATCATCGCCGACAGGATCTGATCCGTTTTAAAATGGCCGATGGCCGCAACGTATTTAACGGAAAATCGTGGTTCTGTAAAGATGCAAGCGACGAAAGTCACTGGGATTACTTCCCGATTCCGAAAGCTGCACTCGATGCCAATATTTCTTTAAATCAGAATGAGGGTTATAATTAACATTTTATCCTGTTATTCCTTTTAAACAGAATAATGTTGATCCAATTCACTTAAAATTGAAATGAAAATGAAAAGTATTTTATCATACATTTTTATGGCCATGCTGATCATGGGAATGATTGCATGCGGGGAAAATGAAGATTTCAGCAACCCCCACCAGCTAACAGCCGAACAACAGGCAGAGCTGGATCGCCAGGATTCGATAGAGGAAGCACAGCGCAACAGAATTGATGCCGACCTTGTGCTACGCTATGAAGCCCAGATCACAATTAGTCAAACCGTCTACGATGGTACTTCGGTGACGATCGAAACAGACAAGATTGCTGAACTTTTTGGTATTTCAGAAGCAGATTTACTTTTGGGTATAGCCGGCGAAAGTGGTGCGCCCGAAGTGAAAGGTTTTGCCATCGAAGGCTCAACACGTGCCGACGTGGGCAGTGCAACCAACACCAACTCCCCTTGGGGACACTGGTGGGATATCAATGGTGATATCACAGTCTGGGGCGACGATGCCATGGTGTTTGCCGAATTCAATACGGAAACCGGTGTGTTTGCTGTTGGTCAGTATCCCGGGCACCTTGTTGAAAACGATACAATTACCTTTATCGAAGCACTAAAGTACAATGACTTGCGTGCGGCCGTGGTAATTAGTGTGATTACTCAGGCCCCCGGTGCCTTTGTCGATCCTGAAACTCCCCCGGCAGGCGATCCCGAAGATGTAACCATCGACGTTCAGCTTAGTAAGGAGTTAACTAGCGATTATGCATCAGTTACTTTCGATGTCAGGGAGCACCTTCGCAATGCGTTTAAAATGACCACCTATCAAATTCATAATGCAATACTTGATGGTACTTTGAAACTGTATGTGGGTGAAGTGAGTGCCGACGATCCGGCTTATTCGGCCGATGTTCCCGGATACTGGCTCAATAGCGACGGCTCAGCCGGACAATGGGCCGAAGGCTGGGTTTGGATCAGTATCGGGCATAGCGAAGATGAACTCTATCTTTTCGGAGGCAACCATCCTGATAATGCTCAGGCCGGTAACACCATCAATACAACTTATATAGCTACCTGTAACGGTGGTTCGCTTACGCTCAATATCAGCTTTGAATTGAAAGCCGATGAATATGTCGACCCGGAAACTGCACCAGCAGGCGATCCTGAAGCGCTTACCCTTGATGTTACACTGAGCAAGGCTTACAGCAATGATTATGCCTCGGTAACAGCCGATGTTAAGGAAACCTTGCGCAATGCATTCAAAATGACTACCTATCAGATTGATCAGGCCATTGCAGCAGGCGATCTTAAATTGTATCAGGGTGAAGTCACTGATTCCGACCCGGTATACACTGCCGATGCACCTGGTTTCTGGTTAAAAGCTGACGGAACAGCAGGGGAATGGGCCGAAGGCGTTGTTTGGTGCAGCCTCGGACATAATAAAGAAGAACTGTTCCTGTATGGAGGTAATCATCCCGATAATGCTACTGCAGGCATGTCGCTTGTTTCTGTATTAACTGCAACATGCAACGGTGGATCTGTGACAATTAATCTTACTTTTAATGTAGAATAAATCACACAGCCGAAGAACTGACCATCTTTATTACTTTTCCTGATGGTTGGTTCTTCGGGTTGTTGTAAACAAGTTCCAGATGGTTTAAATATATTGATTAAGACAACAAACATGATTTTAGTAACTATCAGCAAGCAGAAGGTAAAGCAGGGAATGGTGAGTTTTTCGAGCATTCATCGCTTTATGCTTTTGTTCTTTTTTCTGCTCACATTGACTTTTTTGACGGCTTGTGGCGACGATGTGATAGATCCGCCTGATCCTAAACCGAACCCCGTTGATACCACATCGACCTCAGAACCTGATACCATTCCCGAAGTAATTGTACTTGAAGCCTCGGAAGTTCAGGATTTCAATAAATTTTATAAACCGGCCGAACACCGCAATGTCGATTTTCTGAGAGGCGACAGCAAATGGACTTTCGTACGAAGCAGGCAGTCGGAGCATTTCGTTGTGTTTTGGGAAGAAGGCTTTGGCGAAGACCCCAATGCAGCAACTGTTCCTCAGGCCTTGCGGGTCGATATCGATGACATGCTTGAAAAAGCAGAGCTGTTTTATGATTTGAATGTCAACGAATTGAAATTTGCAGAAGAGGGCAAGTCAAATCTCGATTTGTACAAAATGCAAATCTACCTTTTCTATACCGAAGAATGGATGGCTTACGGTTCGGGCTACGATGATGTAATTGGTGCATTGTGGGTGAATCCGGGAACTTGTAAACCGGTGGGATCGACCATTGCGCACGAAATTGGACACAGTTTCCAATATCAGGTATTTTGCGATTTGGGAGAGGGAGCCGGGTTTCGCTATGGCTTTGGAGGCAACGGAGGAAATACCTACTGGGAACAATGTGCCCAGTGGCAGGCCTATCAAAGCTATCCGATGCAGGCCTTCGACTCGCATCACTTTACAGTGTATTCCGAAAATTACTTTCGGCATGTTTGCCACGAGTGGCATCGCTATGCCAGCTATTGGATGAACTATTACTGGGCCGATAAACACGGCATCGACATCATCGGAAAAATATGGCGTGAAGCTAAAGAACCCGAAGATCCTTTTGAAGCCTACATGCGAATCAACAATTTGTCGGTCGAAGATTTCAATGCCGAGATGTACGATGCTGCAACGAAATTGACAACATGGGATTTAGATGCCATTCGCGATCGTGGCAGCAACTACATCGGGAAATATGCCTATAAGCTGTATAAAACAGAAGACGGATCGTACCAGGTTGCTTACAGCCATTGCCCCGGCACTACCGGTTACAACGTAATTCCGCTCAATGTTCCCGATGCCGGAACGATTGTTACAACACATTTCGAGGCTTTGTCGCCTGGCTCGGCACTGGCACCCGACGACCCCGGTAAATACACCGACGACGGAAGCGTAGGTTCAACCCGTCAATACAACAAATCGTCGATGACCCGCGCGGGATGGCGCTATGGCTATGTAGCTTTGCTCGACAATGGACAGCGTGTTTATGGTGAGATGAACCGAAAAACCAACAACGATGTTTCGTTTACCATTCCCGATGGCTGCAACCGTCTTTGGTTGGTAATTACAGGTGCTCCTACAAGTTACAAGGCACATGCCTGGGACGAACTCGAAAGCAACGACGATCAGTGGCCATACAAGGTGAAATTCGAAAATACTGATTTGCTGGGTAGTATCTCATTCGATGGTTCTGAAGAAGAGTCGGACCTGACTTTAAGCTACGATGTGAGCTTTCCTTTTAGTGCGGAGACCTATCCGGGAGCTGCTGTTTCTATTGAGAGTGATTTGGATAAATTGTCGAAAGCCTTTGTATTACAACCAGGCGAAATCAACAGTCTGATGGACAGCAAAATCAAATTTTATGCTGTTGAAAGTAATGGCAATTTGAATGAAACTACCACCGCCAACGGATACGGACACTGGTTCGATGCTGCAGGGAACGTGATTAACTGGGGCGACAATGCCATGGTCTACTCCGAATACGATGCAGCCAACTTTACCTTTGCCATTGGTCAATATCCAGGCCATTGTGCCCCGGGCGACCAATTCACTATTAAGCAGGCCCTGGTTTACGAATATGAAAGTGGTAAAACCGTTCAGGCAACCTTTGTTTTTAATATTTCAATAAAATAAACATCGAAGATGATGGATACCAACCTGTTGTTTGGCTGAAAAAAGTTGGCTAAGCAGCAGGTTTTTTTAATCTTAACTTTATGCACTTTGTTCCGTTTTTTATCAGCTTCATTCTATTTCAGCTAACATGTGCCGGGAGTTTCAATCCTGAAAATCAGCCCGGCAATGTGCAAGAGAACATGGTGTTTAGCCACGAATCAGGATTCTATACTACTCCGTTCGCCCTCCAAATTACCACTTCGCTTACTGATGGCGCTATCTTTTATACCATCGATGGAAGCGATCCTTCTTCTTCGGATAGTGCAAAAAAAGGTGGAAAGAAGGTTTCAATCGAAATCAACCCTGATATTACTGCCGGACGGGGTCGCACCCCGGCATTCATTGTCCGGGCAGTGCTCAAAGCGGGCAATACTATAATTGCACCATCTTTAACCAAAAGCTACATTTTTGCCAATAAGGTGAAGCAACAAAAGAGCCCGGGGTACAACTGGCCGTCAAAAAAAGTGAATGCGCAGCTGATCGACTATGAAATGGCCGATGATGTATTGGACAACAGTCAATATTCAATTCAATTACCACACGCACTCAGTCAAATCCCAACCATATCGCTTGTTACCGATATGGCGCATTTGTTCGATCCTGAAACTGGTATTTATGTCAATGCCGAAAAAAAGGGAAAAGAATGGGAACGGCCTTGTTCTGTCGAACTGATCAACCCCAATGACGGTGCAGGTTTTCAGGTGAATGCCGGCTTGCGCATCAGGGGCGGAAACAGTGCAAAAAACAAGAACAATCCCAAACATGCTTTCAGGCTTTTCTTCAGGGAGGAGTACGGAGCAAAAAAACTGAACTTCCCTTTGTTTGATAACGAAGGTGCCGAAGCGTTCGATTGTATTGATCTGCGTTGCGAACAAAACTATTCGTGGAGCATGGATGGCAGTTCACACAATACCATGGTGAAGGATATCTTTTGCCGCGATTTGCAGCGCGAGATGGGGCAGCCGTATAAGCGCGGACGTTATTATCACCTGTACCTGAATGGAATGTACTGGGGAATTTATCAGAGCGACGAACGGGCCGAGGCAAGCTTTGCGGAATCGTATTTTGAAGGTGACAAGGAGGATTTTGATGTGGTAAAGGTGAATACGCAGCCCTGGCCTTATTATGTCGAAGCCACCGATGGCAACCTCGACGCGTGGGAAGCGCTTTGGAATTTGTGTAAAAGCGGTTTCAAAGCAAATGAAAACTATTTTGCACTTGAAGGGAAGGACGAAAACGGCAAAAAAGTTCCGAACGGAAAGGTTCTGGTCGAACTCGATAACCTGATCGATTATATGCTGGTCATCTTTTATTCAGGCAACTTCGATGCCCCCGTTTCGGGCTGGTACAGCAACGACATGCCCAATAATTTTTATGCCATCTACAACCGGGAAGATCAAAGTAAAGGCTTCAGATTTCTGGTTCACGATTCGGAACACAGCATGTTTGTCGACCGGGTTTACGGTTTTTCCGGCATCAACGAAAACAGGGTGAATCTGGGATCTTCCTGTGCTATGAATATAACAAATGCAGGTGATTTTAATCCGCAATGGCTGCACCACAAACTGACAGCCAACGCTGAATATCGTTTGCGTTTTGCCGATCGTGCCTGGCATTGTTTTTCAAAGGGAGGAGTACTTAGCCCCGAAAAAACGGAAGCCTTGTTTCGCAGCAGGGTCCAGGAAATCGACAGGGCAATTGTTGCAGAATCGGCCCGCTGGGGCGATGCGCAAAGTACGTCATCGCTGACCATGAATGATCATTGGCTTCCTGAGATCAATAAAATGTACAGCGATTTCTTCCCCAAACGTTCTTCAATTGTTATTCTGCAACTAAAAAATGAAAAGCTGTGGATAAATGGCGAGTGTCCTCTTATTTTAGTCGATGGAGCTGAAATCAGCCAGTCACTTGTTACCTTTGATGAACCTGTTGAAGTTGATATTTCAAATAACGGCTCAGGTGGCACAATTTATTACACACTCAACAATACCGATCCCCGGCAGCCGGGTGGGGCACTTTCGGCAGGGGCGAAAGCGGGGGGGACTCAGGTACAACTCAGTTTTAGCGACACCGAAGTTTTATGGACCAGGATTAAATACAGCGATGGCTGGGGGCCTTCATTAAAAACGGTTTTCCGAAACAGTAAGCGTAATTTTGATGGATTTAAAGTGACGGAGTTGCATTATCATCCGTCGGATGTGATTGAAGGAAGTGATACGATCGCGGGAAAAGATTTTGAGTTTATTGAATTCCGTAACATTGGTGCTTCCAACATCGATTTATCAGGTGCAGTATTTGAAAGTGGTATAGAATATATCTTTCCAAACGGGACCATCCTTGAACCCCGACAGTTTTATGTGCTGGCCTCAAAACCAAACAGGTTTTTTGAGCGCTATGGGATCCATCCCTCAGGTAACTATAAAAAGAATCTTAGTAATAGCGGTGAGTTGATCCAACTGCTTGATGGTAGCGCTAATGAAATTCTTTCGTTTGAATACAGTGACAAAGCGCCATGGCCCGAAGAAGCCGATGGGGATGGTTACTCACTCACGTCGCTTGATTCTTTACCACAGGGTAACCCGGGCCTGGCATCCTACTGGAAAGCATCCGCCAAAACAGACGGCTCTCCTTTTGCCAACGACGACTATAAGATGTTACTCGATCCTATCGATGAACCGCTATTTAGGATGTACCCAAATCCGACATCACAATTGGTGCGGGTACTGGCAGGAGAAGGACGTCAGTCGATACACTTAAGCTGTTTCGATTTAACAGGATCACTGGTGTTTAAAGTTGAAGTGAGTGATGGAGCAATCATTGATCTGGCAAGCTATCAGCTAAAGCCTGGAATGTATTTAATGAAAGCAGAAAATGACAGACAGGTGCACTGCCAGCGATTAATGTTTCGTGCAGATTAGTTTTTTTGAATAACATAAACATGAATGTGCAAATGAATTTAAGAGAGCAAAAGTATCAGCCCTTATATCTGGTAAAATTTTGTCCGGCATGTGGTTTAGAGGTGAGTCGTGGGGAATGGGGCGATTATGGAATGCATCTGCGATGTACCGAATACTATCAGGCAAAGAAGCAACGCAGTGAACAATATCATCTATTTGAAGAAACAGAAAGTCATAATTTCTTTTTAGATAGGGTGGGGTAAAGACATTTTCTTAACTGGAACGGTATTTTAAATAGCTTCTTTTTGTAATTTAGAGCCATGATCTGTTCAAAAGGCCATATCAACTTTTATCATCCATCGGGCAAAGGCCTGTATGAATGCTGGATTTGTTAATACCGACCCCATCTTCCATGCTTATCAATTCCTTTTTCTGTTAAAATCCAAAATTAATCAACATGAATGGTATCGTTTTCGATATCAAGCGTTTTGCGGTACACGACGGCCCCGGCATTCGCAGCACGGTGCATCTTAAAGGTTGTCCTTTGAGCTGTTGCTGGTGTCATAACCCCGAAGGAATCGACCCCTTACTGCAGGAAATGGACAGGGAAGTTCGCATAGGCGACAGAATAAGCCTGAAAAACGAAACAGTTGGAAGCTCCTTTTCTGCTTCTGAACTGATCGATGAGTTAATGAAAGATCGTTTGTTCTGGGAAGAATCGGGCGGGGGAGTTACCGTCTCGGGTGGCGAACCGCTGATGCAGTTTGCATTTTTGAAAGAGCTGCTGCTTGGACTGAAACATTTACACATCCATACAGCCATCGACACTTCCTGTTTTACATCTTTAACCCGGCTGCAGGAGTTGGCACCGTTATGCAGCCTGTTTCTGGTCGATCTGAAAGGCATCGACGATCACGATCATCAGCAGTTTACTGGTGTGTCGAACCAACTTATTTTGGCGAACATCGAATGGCTCAGCCAAAACAAGCATCCCATGAGAATAAGGATACCGGTGATTCCGGGAAAGAATTTTAGCGAACGGGAACTTAGTGCCCTGCTGCACTTTTTAAGTGATAAGCATTTTCAGGGGGTCGATCTGCTTCCTTTTCATGCCATCGCCTCGGCAAAGTACCGGCGCTTTGGAATGAAGAACGAAATGGAAGGAAGTCCTTCACTTCGGCCCGAAGCCCTGAAAGAATGGAAAAAGCAGTTTGAACAACAAGGAATCAATGTTACTATTGGAGGTTAAACACTTCCCTAAAAAGACAAAGATGAACGAAAGAATACAAAAATTACGCGAGCAGAGCCTTCAGGCCGTGAATCGTATATCGGCCGAGCGGGGGCTTTTGGTGACCCGTTTTTATCAGGATAAGTCGGTTAATGCATTGTCGGTTCCCATGCAGCGGGCCCAATGTTTCAGGTACATCCTGATGAACAAGGAGCTTTGCATCAACGCAGGAGAACTGATTGTGGGAGAGCGCGGGCCTGCGCCCAAGGCAACGCCTACTTATCCCGAAATTACGGTTCACAGCCTGCAGGATCTCGACATCCTGAATGCCCGTGAAAAGGTGTCGTTCAAAGTCGATGAGGCAACACGCAAAGCTTACGAAGAAAGCATTATTCCCTTCTGGGAAGGCCGCTCAAACCGCGACCGTCTGATGAAGCAGATGAAACCCGAATGGTTGGCGGCCTATAGTGCCGGTATTTTTACCGAGTTCCAGGAGCAAAGAGCTCCCGGTCATACGGTGGCGGGCAGGCAGGTGTTCGAAAAGGGCATGAACGATTTTATTGCCGAGGTGGACGAAGCGCTTTCCCGGCTTGATTTTTTCAACGACCGGCAGGCATTGGCCAAGCAGGAAGAACTTGAAGCCATGAAGCTGAGTGCCGAAGCCCTGATTGCCTGGGCCGGGCGTCATGCCGAAAAATTGGAAGTGCTGGCTGCCAATGAAAAGAATAAGCTTCGCCGTGACGAATTGCTTAAACAGGCTGCTATTTGTCGCCGCGTACCGGCTCATGCGCCGCAAACCTTTCACGAAGCCCTGCAACACTACTGGTTCATTCATTTGGGCGTGGTAACCGAACTCAATCCCTGGGACTCGTTCAACCCGGGCCGGCTCGACCGGCATCTTTTCCCGTTCTATCAAAGGGAGCTGGCAGCCGGAACGCTTTCACCCGAAAGGGCCAAAGAGCTGTTGCAGTCTTTCTGGATTAAATTCAACAACCATCCTTCGCCACCCAAGATTGGCGTTACCGCGCAGGAAAGCAATACTTACACCGACTTTGCACTCATCAATCTGGGCGGCCTGCATGCCGATGGCAGTGATGCGGTAAACGAACTGACCTTCGTGATACTCGATGTGATTGAAGAAATGCGTCTGCTGCAGCCCAGTTCAATGATTCAGGTCAGTAAAAAGAATCCCGACCGTTTCATTCACCGTACCCTCGAAATACTGAAAACCGGTTTTGGACAGCCTTCCATTTTTAATACCGATGCCATTATCCAGGAACTGACCCGCCAGGGCAAGTCGATTGTTGACGCGAGAAATGGCGGCGCCAGCGGTTGTGTCGAAAGTGGCGCCTTTGGTACCGAAGCCTATTTTCTTACTGGTTATTTCAATATTCCCAAGGTGCTCGAACTGACCCTGAACAATGGCCTTGATCCCCGAAGCGGCCAACAACTGGGCCCACAAACGGGAAAGGCCGAAACACTCGACCGCTATGAAAAGCTGCTTGAAGCCTTTAAGCAACAGCTGAATTATTTCATCGATATCAAAATTGAAGGGAATAACCGCATTGAACAGCTATTTACCCAATTCATGCCGGTGCCTTTCCTGTCACTTATTACCGACGACTGCATTAAAACCGGTACCGATTATGTGGCCGGTGGGGCCCGGTACAACAGTTCGTACATTCAGGGAGTGGGTGTGGGCACTGTTAGCGACTGCCTGGCTGCACTAAAGTGGAAAGTTTATGACCGGAAGGACATTTCTCTGCCTGCTTTTCTTGCGCATTTGAACAGCAATTTCAAGGAGGAGGACTTCCGTTTTGACTTACTTTACAATGCACCGAAATACGGCAACGACGACGATGAAGCCGATGATCGTTTAAAAGAAGTTTTTGATCTCTATTTTGAAGCCATCGACGGGCGGCCCAATTCGCGGGGTGGTGTGCACAGGGTGAACCTGTTGCCAACTACCTGTCATGTTTACTTTGGAAGCGTGACCGGTGCCACACCCGACGGACGGCTTGCAGGAAAACCGGTTTCGGAAGGCGTATCGCCTGTGCAGGGCGCCGACCGCAAAGGTCCAACGGCGGTGATTAAGTCGGTGGCTAAAATCGATCATCTGAAAACGGGCGGAACCTTGCTGAATCAGAAATTTGCCCCGGCCTTCTTTGAAGATCAGGCGGCCATTGTAAAGCTCACTGCTTTGATACGAAGTTATTTCCGCCTCGACGGTCATCATATTCAATTCAATGTGGTGAATGCCGAAACCTTACGAAAGGCACAGAAAAATCCGGAGAATTACCGCGATCTGATAGTAAGGGTGGCAGGCTATAGCGATTATTTTAACGATTTGGGGATCGATCTACAGAACGAGATCATTGAACGAACAGCCCACGAAGAGATGGGATAAAGCGATTTAATTCATATGTTCAAAAGTAGTGGCAAGCAAAAAAACATCGTAACATTACGGATTGATATTTTGATTTCTTATTTTTGAATAAATAAATGATTATGAGAACGATTCAGCTAAAAATACCAGATAGTGTTGATTTGAAAGATTACGATTTTTCAATGATAGTTGCTGCAAAATTATATGAAGATGCTAAACTTTCGGCTGGACAAGCAGCTGAGATTGTTGGATTATCAAAAAGAGCATTTATTGAGATGTTAGGAAAATATGGAGTTTCTGTTTTTAGTTCATCGATTTCAGATTTACATTCTGATATAGCAAATGCCTAAGATTGTTATTTCAGATACTAGCACTTTGATCGTTTTTCACAAGATTGGAGAGTTTAATCTTTTGCAAAAAGTGTATGGAGAATGTTTTATTTAATTCACAACTACCTTTTATTGACACAAAATTGAGTAGGTGAAAATAGTTTCTCTTGAATTTATGAAAGCAAGCCTTTTACTTATTTTCTTATTGATGGCAGGAAGCAGTTTATCCGCTCAGGACAGCAATTTCCACATCTACCTGTGTTTTGGTCAGTCGAACATGGAAGGACAGGGTGTGATCGAGGAACAGGACCGACAGGAAAACGAACGGTTTCAGGTATTTCAGGCACTCGATTGCCCGAATCTTGGAAGGGAAAAGGGGCAATGGTATACCGCCACACCCCCTGTTTGTCAGTGTCACTCCAATTTATCGCCGGCAGATTATTTTGGCCGTACCATGATAGAGTACCTTCCTGACAGCATCCGTATCGGGATCATCAATGTGGCCATCGGAGGCTGCGACATTCGCATCTTCGACAAGGATATTTATCAGGAACATACTTCGACCTATACCGAAGACTGGTTTACTTCGAAGGTAGAAGCCTATGAAGGAAATCCCTACCGCTATTTAACGGATCTGGCTCTTGCGGCGCAAAAAGATGGTGTGATTCATGGCATTCTTTTGCATCAGGGCGAAACCAATACCGGCGACGAGCAATGGCCCCGGTATGTAAAAAAGGTATATAACGACCTGCTCAACGAGCTTTCGTTGAATGCTGCTTCGGTGCCTTTGCTGGCAGGCGAAGTACTCGATGTTGAAGGCAGTTGTTGTGCGGAAATGAACGAAATTATCAACACACTTCCCGAGCATGTGCCTACGGCCCGCATTGTTTCGTCTGAAGGGTGCAAGGGCATGGACAATGCGCATTTCGATTCGGAAGGCTACCGCATTCTCGGGCGCCGTTATGCTGAAAAAATGCTTTCGTTGCAGCGCCGTTAATTTGCTTCAGTACAGCAGAATGTCACTGCTAAATTTACTCTCTGATGATTTTAACTAAGCCGGAGCGTCCAGGTGTGATAATGGAAGCAGGAAGAGCTGGCGTGTCATCATTTTACCGGTACCTTAGCATATAGTCAGCTTGTTTTTAATATGGGAAGTTATACGGTTAGATGAAGGATGTGCCTCAAGTTATTGCATTCCTGCAGGTACCTTTCTCGTATTCTGTGCAGTCGTTTAGTTGTGCCGTCGTTAGGTCTTCAACTTTTCCTCAACCTTAGCCTTCTGCGACGAAGGAGCAGTCCGGTAAAGCGGGAAACCTTCGCTCCCCCGATAGCTTCGTGGCTTAGCCATCTGCTTCCTTGTTGAAAAATATTTTTCATTTTTTTCATCTTTGAGGGTAACCTTTTTGCCTTTTTCGGAATATACAGGTAGAAGGCTTCCTCGTGCTTGTCTCATTAAAACCATAGCATTGTATACATAGAATAAAAATAAATAACAATTAAATGGAGACATCAATTGCTTCGTATTGTTTTTTTTTAGTTTTGGGCAAGCTGAATTGTATCTAAATGTAAGTCTATGGTGCTATGTGATTGCAAATTGCAAATGGTTTTTTTACGGAGATAATTCCGGAAAGAATAATTGCTTTGTGATAGTGTAAATGCTAAAATTTATATAGCTCAATAAAATAACAAAGGAGGGTTAGCGCCCTCCTTTTAATGAATTTCAACTATGAATAAAAAATACAGTATTATAATTCTATCTATTTGTATTTTAATGGCTTGCATAGATGAAAAGCCTTATGTCAGATTTAATGTTTCTGATATCTATTATGTTACTCCAACTTCGGCACTTGTAATCGTTAATGTTGATGAAATTGAAGGCGGGGCTAATATTTGGGAAGCCGGGGTTGATTGCAGACTCTTCAATGCTTAACTACAGCGACCAGAGTTATTATCAGGTAACGTTAAGTGACAGGCCTGAAACAAAAGATACCTACTGGATTGTCACTTGAGGAATTTTCCTCAGGTTTTTAAATCAATTTTATTAAATATGAAAAAAATATTCTTTAGTATTCTATGCTTTCTATTTATTATCTCGCTATATGGTAAAGATTCAAAGCTATTTATTAATACATCCGCAGGTTATATTTCCGGACATGAAACTTTTCAAGGAGTAGCAACAAATTTTGGTATTGGTTATAATGCCAATAAATATTTAAGTATTGAATTAGTTTTAGATAATTGGTACCGATATGATGACTATTCTGCCAGTGATACAAATACCGGTATTTCTATGCTATTACATGGATATCCAATAAATTTTAAAGGTAACACCCTTGACATTTTTGCCGGTTATGGTTACAATATGAATTACTGGAGATATGTAGGCGGCAATATTGGAAGGCACCTTTTCCCTGCGCCACTGTTTGGTGCCGGTTATTATCGCTCCTTCAAATATTTCGATTTAGGTTTTGTATATAAAAAGGATTTTTTCACTGGACGAATAAATAAACAAAACGAACAATATCTTATCAGTGTTAAAAAACGGTTTTAATCAAACTATGAAAGACCTTTTATTAATTACCATTCTATCTGCTTTCATTTTTTCCTGTACAAAGCCGGTAGAATTTGAACTCCCTTTGTACGATGATAAGCCTGTTGTGAATTGCCTTTTTACACCTGAAGAAGTATTTATGGTGCATGTGGGTAAAACTGCCAGTCAATTTGATACCATGCTTGTAAATGTTAACAATGCCTTGGTCGAAATTTATCAAGGTGAAGAGTTCCTGGCAGAAATTTCGTCAATTGGAGACGGTTTTTATTCCGATTCAACCTTGTTTCCTGAAATAGGGAAATCCTATACCTTAAAAGTAAATGTACCGGGTTACGATGAAGTAAGCGCCACCGATTCAGTACCTTCAACTTTTTCAGAATTTACCTACAAAGGCTTTAAAGAAGATGTATGGTTCGATGAAGATGGAGAAGGCTACAACGCGTTAACCTTTGAAATTGATGATCAGGAAGCCGACAATTTTTTTGAGGTATTATTTCGGGCAAATTATTCAAGATACGACTCTTGGAACGACTCCATCAGACATTATTTTTTGATGACTCACTTCAGACTTTTCAATCCGATGGCTGAAGCAGGACAAGGCCTTGCCGTTTTTACCGATCAACAGTTTAATGGAAGTAAATACACCCTGCAATTGATGAGTGGATCTGATAATGGACACTGGCACGCCGATAGTTTAAATTTGAATGTTCAGGTGCTACAAGGTTCACGAAATTTTTATACCTACAGAACGACCCTGTTCAAACATCAATATGCCCAATATTCAGATTTTTTTGAACCCACTGAGCCTGTAATTATGTATTCGAATATTGAAAATGGCTACGGTATTTTCGCCGCGTATCGTTCAAAATTTTACCCACTCATTTTTACCGATTCCGAATAAAGTTATGAGGATAATATACTTAGTGCTTTTATTCTTGTCAATTTCAATATTTTCTTTTTCACAAAACAAGGTGATTTCAGGTTTTGTACGCGATAGCCTGACAAACGAGCCACTAATTGGTGCCACCGTTTGGGAAGAGCATTTGCAGCTTGGCACAGCAACCGATAATTTTGGACACTTTTCAATTGTGGTTCCTAAGGATCAAAAAATCATTTTAACCTGTTCGTTCATTGGCTATCAATCGAAAACAATAGAATACAACGAAAAGATGCCTGCTAGGTTAGATTTTAATTTATCAGAAGGAATTGAACTGGGAGAAATACAAATTAAGGGACAAAAGAAAATTGAAAACCGTATCGAAATGGGGGTAATTACATTGCCAATAAGCCAAATGAAAACCCTGCCCGTAATTGGCGAGCCCGATGTACTAAAAGTGATGCAATTGATGCCAGGCATACAAGGTGGTTCAGAAGGAAGAAGTGGATTATACGTGCGCGGTGGCAGCCCCGATCAAAACCTGATGTTGTTGGATGGAGCTTCGGTTTACTATGTAAATCACTACGGTAATTTTCTTTCTCTCTTTCATCCCGAAATTATCAGCAACATGAAATTATACAAAGCGGCTTTCCCTGCAAAATACGGTGGCCGTCTTTCTTCTGTTGTCGATTTGCGCATGCGCGAAGGGAACAAAAAAGAACATCATGGAAGCTTTGGCATTGGTTTACTTTCAGCAGATATTCTTTTGGAGGGCTCGATTAAAAGAGATACAACGTCGTACATTTTCTCTGCTAGGCGGTTTTACTTAGATGCCCTAATGCGACCAAGCCGTCCTGTTGATTTCTGATTTTGTGTCAGTTGGATATCAGTTTTACGATATTTATGGGAAAATTGCCCACACCTTTAACAAAGACAATCGCTTGTACCTTAGTTTTTATAACGGTAACGATGCCTATGGCTTTGATATATTGCCCTGGGAGGATGAAAATTTTAAAGGAAAAAGCAGAACACGCTGGGGAAATACATTGGCTACTGCAAGGCTCAACTCAAAACTAAATCACCGTTTAATGTCCGATTTTATTGCAGGTTACACCCGATACCATACCGGTCAGTCGCAAGAATTCCATGTAGACTCCAGTTATTTTGAATCGGGCAACCAGGCAACAGTTCAGGATTTATCTTTTAAAAGTGAATTTAACTACACACTGAATAATAACTATAAAATTGCTTTTGGCGGCGGATTAATTGCCCACCAGTTTCAACCCGGCAGAACAACAAATTTTCAGTCGATGAACGACAGTATCATTGTAGATACAAGTATTGGAAGTAAAATACAAAAAGGCATAGAGCCATACTTGTATTTAGAGAACATCTTTGAACCAACTTCCTATTTAAAGTTTAATATAGGAGCCCGATATTCCGGTTATTGGGTAGATGGGGTGAACTACCAAAAATTTGAACCTCGTTTGCTGGCTGTTGTAGGAAAAGATAGAACTGGGGTAATCAAACTATCATATACACAAAACATGCAGGCACTGCATCTGCTAAGCTATCAAAACATTGGCACACCCAACGATTTATGGATGCCGGCAACAAAAAATATTGCACCGTCACTGGCCACGCAATACAGTGTTTCATATGCAAAAACACTATTTAACGATTATGAATTTTCAATTGAGGCCTATCAAAAGAATTTAAGTAATTTGATTGATTATAAAGATGGGGTTAGCTATCAATCGACCGACGTTGATTGGCAGCAAAAGGTAGAAACAGGTGGCGAAGGTGTATCGAAAGGAATAGAAGTATTACTGAAAAAGAACAGTGGAAAAACAAACGGATGGATTGGGTATACTTTGGCCAAAACCGACCGCTATTTTGCCAATAAGAACAATGGAAAACGCTATCCATACATTTACGATCGTAAACATGATATTTCAGTAGTGGTCAATCACAAATTCAATAATAAGTATAACCTTTCTGCCTCATGGGTATTTGGAACCGGGTATCCTTTGACAATGGAGCTTGGTTATTACCAAAACTATGAAATGCCGGGATGGAACGATCCGATACCTCAGGGAATAAATCCTTTTGTATTAAAAGATAACACGGTACTGTACTCTGGAAAAAATGGAGTGCGAATGGGCAGTTCGCATCGCTTGGATTTGGGATTTCAGATTAACGGGAAGACAAAAAAGGGAAGAGATAAAACATGGTCATTCAACCTTTACAACGTCTACAATCATCAGAATCCTGCTTTCTATTATTATGATTGGCTGGATCATAATGATCATTCCAAAGGCAAATCCCTTTGGCAACAAAGTGGCTTACCTATTGTTCCAAGTTTCACGTATAGAGTTAAATGGTGAAAATAAATAACCAAATATATAACTATGAATTGTCATCCATTTTTCCCTATTCTTATTTTTATGTTCAGACCCAATATGGTATCCGGTCTGTTCATGCACAATTTTGGACCAATGGTACAGGCACAGATCATAAAGCCACTCTTGATTATAATTAAATTGATCAGTAACTATAATAGAAGGGGTCGTTTTACTATCCCTTTTTAATGTTAAATAATGAAATACCCATTATTACTATTTTTGATAACCATCACCGTTTATGGCACAGCACAAGTTACCATAAGTGGACGTATAAAAGATGCTAACACAGGCGAAACGCTAATTGCTGCACATTGCACCGATCGTATTTCGAAAAGATCGGTAGTTAGCAATAACCAGGGCTTTTATAGTTTAACATTAAATGGTAATAAGGCGGCATTAAGGGTGCACTATGTGGGATATGAGTTGGTAAAACTTGATTTATGTCTACAGGCAGATACCGTGATTGATTTCAACCTTGTACCTAAAAACGAACTGATTGATGAGGTTAAGGTAGTCGCTGATATTCCCATCCACGAACAAACGTTGTTAGGAAAGAATGTAGTTTCGGTTGACGCCATTGAAAACGGACCATCGAGTTTTGGCATGTCAGACCTGATGAAAGCAGTTACTGTACTTCCTGGTATAAGTATGGGAAGGGAGGGACGCTCTAATTTTTATGTACGGGGTGGCGACCGGGGGCAAAACCTGATTTTATTGGATGGGGCAAAACTTTATAATACGAATCATTTGGGCGGTTTTGTTTCATTGTTTAATACCGATGTAATAAAACAGGTCGATGTATATAAAGGTGGCTTTCCTGCCCGCTATGGCGGTCGTGTATCTTCAGTTATCGATATTTATTCGCGCGATGGAAGCCGCAATAAGATAAAAGGAAAGTTTAATCTTGGATTATTAACTTCGGGTATCCTGGCAGAAGGGCCAATTGGTCATAAGGTTTCATTTTTAGTTGCTGCCCGTACCTCCTATTACGATTTGTTTAGCTTGCCCCAACGACGAAAAATGAAACGATTTGCGAAGGCCTATTTGTTCACTTTCCGTTTTTATGATATCAATGCAAAATTGAGCTATTTCATCAATCCCCGAAACAAAATATTCCTGAATTACTTTAATGGTGCCGATCGTTATATCTCTAAGGATCGCTACGGAAGTTCTTCGAATAGCAGCACTGTATATGGTCTCAATAATCATTGTGTAACTCTAGGCCATGATGTTTCGATCGGTCCTAGATCATTCCTGAAAAATAGTGCAACTTATTCTACTTATAATAATGAATTGGATCAGTCAATCATAGAAAAGGATGATGGCATTGAAAATGTTTATCGGGATAATTCATCCAGTAAAATAATGGAGTACAACCTGAAGTCGCATCTGGAATATTATCCTGATAGTTACCATGCAATAAAAACAGGTATTGAATTCAGTAATTATCATTTCAACCCGGGGAGAGCTTATACTTTTCAAAGTAAATCGAATACGGGATTTGAAATAGATTCTACAATTGGATACACGGCGCTGATAAGGGCAAACGAATTAAGTTTTTTTGTTGAGGATGAAATCAGTTTAAGCAGTAAAATTAATGTCAACCTGGGATTGCGTGAGGTGGTGTTTATGTCAGAAGGGAAAAATTATTACCGGACCGAACCACGTATTTCGTTAAGAATGATGCTTAGCAATAATTTGTCATTAAAAGCAAGCTACACGATCATGAACCAGTTTAATCATGTGTTAGTGAGTAATTATGGCCTTTTCGAAAAAGAGATTTGGATGGCTTCAACAAAAGATATTCCTCCACAACATGCCAGTCAGTATTCAGCGGGCCTATTTGCCACCATCCCCGCTTTCAAAGTGCAGCTTTCTGCCGAAGGATATTACAAAAAGATGACGAACTTATTGGAGTATGTGATGCCTGTTGATGGTGATTTGGTAGTGACTGACATTAACGAAAATATTGTAACGGGTGGAACAGGAGAGGCATATGGACTTGAATTTCAGTCAAAGTATAAAAACCAATTCTTTTCTATTGATTTAGCTTATGTGCTGAGTTGGAATTACCGTCAGTTCGATGAAGTGAATAATGGAAAGCGGTATCCGTTTATTTATGACCGGCGCCATGACTTTTCGCTCTTGTTTTCTTCAATGTTGAGCAAACATTATACGGTGAATGCCAACTTTGTATTTTCTACTGGAATCCCCTGTACTATGCCTGTTGGTTATGTGAAGAGGGATGATTTTGTTTCGTACAATTACTATGCCTATCAGGGGATCAATAACAGCCGTATGCCGAATTACCATCGTTTGGACCTTGCGCTGATTAAAAAGGGTATTACGAGGAATGGTCGTGAAAAAACTTTCAAAATCAATGTTTTTAATGCATATGCCCGCAAAAACCCTGTACTGATTTATTACGATCAAAAAACAAATAATGTTTTCGGAAAATCAATGTTTTCTATTGTACCCACTGTTAGTTATTCACTTCAATTTTAATCGTTATGTATAGAATTTTTATTTCTTTGATTATACTGTTAATATGTAACGCCTGTGAACTGGTAAGTGAAATAGATTACAAAGAAGCCGGAAATGCTGAATATATTGTGGTATATGGATTTTTTAATTCAGAGGAAGGGGTGAATGTGTTGGTGAAAAAAACAGTACCGGTTAACATGCATGAAGCCAACGATGTGATCGGGAACCCAAATGTTTGGCTATTTGAAAACGAAAAACCTTTAAAACAATTAATGCAAAAGGATGAATACACCTATTGCTTATCCGCCGATTCGCTTGCTTTGAATAGGGATGCTTCGTATCGTGTGAAAGTTGAAGCTGATGGATTTGAAACGGTCCAGTCAACACAGCAACAAATGGTGCATAAAACTATCATCGATACGGCATATATCGATGCTGATTCAAACTTTGTTTATTGTGAATTTGCTGATGACCCTGCTGTTAAAAATTATTATGCATGGAAAGTACATTCTTTTTATGATGGAAAAATAAAAGGTACAGATACCATCCTGATTGTTCCCAATTATACTTTTAACGATGAGGGTTTTAATGGTAAAATTGTAAAATATGCAGATCTTTCGAGAGGCGAATTTGATTCAATTCAGATAAAACTATATTCAGTTTCAAAAAGTTATGCCGATTTTATTGAAAGTTACTTAGATTATGAATTGAGTTATGGGGATTATAATTATGAGAATGTTTATCCCGTACACTCGTACATTGAAAATGGTCTTGGTTTCTTTGTTAGTTATGAGGTAAGTGAATATGTTATAAGAAAATAAAATGAACGACAAGTTTAAAATTATCCTCCTTTTTGTGTCTCTTTTTTGGGGCGTTTGGGCTAATGCCCAGGTAATATTCAGTGCGGCACTGAAAAGTGGTATAAGTAATATACATGGCGTAAATCGTGACTATATATATGACGACGAGGGTTTAATTATTGCAACAAGCGGGGTGATTGATGGGAATAAATACACCTATGGGGCGATGTTCGCGATTGAAGCTGGCGTTATTGAAACCATAAAAAACTCAAAAATATCTTTTGAACAAGCAGTTGCTCTTGAATCAAGATCATATTATTCGCATCCCAATCCAAAATACTTTCCTGAACGCGATCCGGAAAAAACTAGATATACTTTTAATGCCATTACTGTACCTTTTAAAGTGAGATATCAATTGTACAATGCTTTTACTGTTCATGCTGGTGTTGTGAATGTTTTTAAATTAGGTGAGATTAGTTCTTATAATTATCGGTACAACCTTAGGGCAACACTAGGTGCCGATGCAGTATTGTCGTCGAAATACATCATTGGTTGTGAATATGGATATGACATTACTCCCTTTTCAACAATGTATTTCTACGATTATTTTTACCGGTTTGATGTTATTGCTGTGAAGCTTGGAATTGTATTCTAGTAAAGAATAGAACGCTACGAGCGGAGGTGTAGGGTTCAAATAGCAAGCAGCGGCCATTTAAAAGTGCAGCTTGCAGAAATCAGACAATATCCTTAAACAATTGCTTTGTTACTTCCTGACAATCTTTATCAGGCCCGAACTGCCCAGTTGAATGATGCTTGAGGGCGCGGCCTTGCTCATGTCGTTTTGCCGGTACTTTACGATATAATCAGCCTTCAATTTAATTTCGTCGGGTATTTCACTGAAAGTGGCCGGAGCTTTCCGGGCACTGATCTTGGGCGAGGTAGCGACAAGCGGTTTGCGGAAGCGCCGCAGCAGTTCCTGTGTGAAAGGCTCGCGGCTAATACGAATGCCAATGCTTCCATCGGGGCCGGTAAGCCCTGCTGCCACATTCTTGGCTTTATCGAAAATAATGCTGGTCGGTTTTTCGGCCAGTTCAACAAGGTCCCAGGCAACTTCGGGTACTTCGTCGACATACGAGACGATGAAGTTGGGGTTTTCGAGCAGCACAATAAAACCGCTGTTTACGGGCTTTTGTTTTATCTTGAGCAGGCGCTGAACAGCCTCAGGATTGGCGGCATCACAGCCAAGGGCCCATCCGGTATCGGCAGGATAAAGGAGAATCCCACCAGTCCTGAGAACTTCCAGTGCATGTTTTATGTCGTCGTAATATTCGCTCATGCTTATTCAAACGAAGCAAGGCCGCTAAAGTCAACCGTTGCAAAGTAGTCATCGAGGGTTTCCTTGCGACGGATCTGCACCACTTCACCATTTTCGCGCAGCAGCAATTCAGCCGAACGCAGTTTTCCATTGTAGTTGAAACCCATTGAATGGCCGTGAGCTCCGGCATCGTGTATCACCACCAGGTCGCCAACGTCCACTTTTGGCAGCAGGCGGTTAATGGCAAACTTGTCGTTGTTTTCGCACAACGAGCCGGTTACGTCGTAAATGTGGTTGTGCGGCTGTGTTTCCTTGCCCAGTACCGAAATGTGGTGGTAGGCATTGTACATGGCGGGGCGCATCAGGTTGTGCATGCTGGCATCGAGGCCAACGTATTTCTTGTAGGTTTCCTTCATGTGAAGCACTTTTGCCACCAAAAAGCCAAAAGGACCGGTAATGGCGCGACCCGATTCAAAGAATATTTTCAGCGGTGCCAGGTCATTGGCTACAATGAAACGATCGTAGGCGTCCTTGATTCCCTCGCTTACCTTTTGCAGGTCGACTGCTTTGTGTTCGTTTTTGTAGGGAATACCAATTCCACCGCCCAGGTTGGCAAATTCGAATTTGATGCCCAGTTCGTTGTGAATGTCAACAATGGTGTCGAAAACAATTTCGGCGGTTTCAACAAAGTAATCGGCATCGAGTTCGTTCGAGGCCACCATGGTGTGAATGCCAAAACGCTTCACTCCTTTGTCCATCAGTTTTTTGTAACCTTCGAATAGTTGTTCGCGGGTAAAACCGTATTTTGAGTCTTCGGGATTGCCAATAATGGTGTTGCCTCCCTTGAGTGCACCCGGGTTGTAACGGAAACAAACCAGCTCGGGAATGCCCACGTGCTTTTCAATGTAATCGATGTGACTGATGTCGTCGAGGTTGATGATGGCACCCAGTTCGATGGCTTTCTGGTATTCTTCGGCAGGGGTGTCATTTGAAGTAAACATGATTTCGTCGCCACGCATACCCACTTTTTCGGCCAGCACCAGTTCGGCCAGCGAGCTGCAGTCGATGCCACAGCCTTGTTTGTGGAGCAGCTTCATCAGGTAGGGATTGGGCGCTGCCTTGATGGCATAATATTCCTTAAAACCTTCATTCCACGAAAAACTGTCGATAAAATAACGGGCATATTCTACCATGCCTTTTTCATCGTATATGTGAAAAGGGGTTGGATGCGTTTGAACGATTTCTTCGATTTTTTCTTTGGTAAATGGTAATGTTTTACTTCTCATAAACTTTTTTGCCTTTTGTATTTATGTACAAAGATATCACTTTCGCTGTATTATTTAGAAATGTTCTTAAGAGATAGAGGAAATGGAAGGAGAATTAAGAATCAGGAAAGATTGCCGAACTCCTTCTTGTTGAAGCTGCTCTTATGATTGTGTTTACATTGCCTGGTTTCATGACCGACAAAATAGCAGGCAATTTAATTTTTTTATCTTTGCAAAACCCGAATTGAAAAATCAGAGACAAAAATCATAAAAATTTTATTATGGCATTTATCAATGAGCATTACCTGAAGCTACAAGCAGGTTATTTATTTCCCGAAATAGGGCGACGAGTGAAGGAATTCAGCGACGCCAATCCCGATAAAAAGATCATCAAAATGGGGATTGGTGATGTAACGCGCCCCTTGTCGCCGGCCATCATCAAAGCCTTTCACGAAGGAGTGGAAGAAATGGCCAGTGGTGCCAGTTTCAGGGGTTATGGTCCGGAGCAGGGCTACGAATTTCTGCGTGAAGCCATTGCAAAAAACGACTATCAGCAGTTGGGCGTAAACATTAAAGCCGACGATATCTTCATCTCCGACGGATCGAAGTGCGATACCGGAAACATCCAGGAGATTTTTGGGAACGACAATGTGATTGCCGTTGGCGATCCGGTGTATCCCGTTTATGTCGATACCACCGTCATGTCGGGTAAAACCGGGAAAAACAAAGACGGCTACTTCGAAGGCATTGTGTACATGCCCTGTACCGAGGAAAACAGCTTTGTCCCCGAATTGCCCAAAGAACAGGTCGACCTGATTTTTCTTTGTTATCCCAACAATCCAACCGGTACGGTGGCAACCAAAGAAGAGCTGAAAAAATGGGTCGATTATGCGATAGAGAAGAAGAGCATCATTTTGTTTGATGCTGCTTATCAGGCCTTCATTACCGATCCTTTCATTCCCCGTTCGATTTACGAAATTGAAGGAGCAGAAAAATGTGCCATTGAATTCCGCAGTTTTTCGAAAACAGCCGGCTTCACCGGTACCCGTTGTGCCTTTACCGTCATTCCCGACAGTGTTATGGCGTACGATAAGGCAGGCAAGGCTTATCCGGTAAAACCATTGTGGAACCGTCGTCAGTCGACCAAGTTCAACGGGGTTTCCTATCCGGTGCAAAAAGCAGCCGCGGCCGTTTATTCTTCCGAAGGAAAAAAGGAAGTGGAAGAAACCATTGCCTACTATCTCGAAAACGCCCGCATTATGCGTGAGAGCCTCGAAGCAGCAGGCTATACGGTATATGGTGGTGTGAATGCACCTTACGTTTGGGTGAAGACCAAAAACGGACTGAGCTCATGGGATTTCTTCGACAAGGTACTCAACGAAGCCAATGTGGTGGGAACCCCCGGTTCGGGTTTTGGGCCATCGGGCGAAGGTTATTTCAGGTTCTCGGCTTTTGCCGACCGCGAAAACGTATTGGAAGCCATGAAACGTATTCGCCAACTTTCGTAAGAGCTGTTTCAAACAACATAGATAGCCTCGCCTTGTGCGGGGCTTTTTTTTAAGTGCTGGTCATTTGGAAAAAGTCAGAAAGTCAATTAGTCAGAAAGCCATTTAGTCAGAAAGTCAATAAGTCATTGGTCATTATCTTAATGACTTTTTTCCCAATGACTTTCTGACTTTTTTCTTTCTTTATTTGACCCTTCCCGGGTTTTTACGTATGAAATCGCCCCAGCCGCTGTAGGCTTTTTGAGCAACAGGATTCGATTTCTGGATCACATGACATACGGCAACTGCAATGGCATCGGTTGCATCGAGTTCTGTAGGAATTTCGGTCAGGCCGTACATTTTTTGAAGAAAATAGGCTACTTGTTCTTTCGATGCCCGCCCCATGCCGGTGATCGATTGTTTTACCTTCAGGGGAGCATATTCAAAAATGGGTAAATTATGATACAGGGCTGCCGACATGGCGACTCCCTGTGCCCGCCCAAGTTTCAGCATCGACTGAACATTTTTGCCAAAGAAGGGGGCTTCGAGTGCGACCTCGTCGGGTTGATATTGTTCAATCACCTGCATTACCCGGTCGAAAAGGTATTTCAGTTTTTCGTAGTGGGTTTTAAATTTCCCGGGAGCCAGTACGCCCATACTCACGATCGAAGTGTTTTTTCCTTCCACCCGTATGACGCCATAGCCCATGAAATTTGAACCGGGGTCGATGCCCAATATAATTTGTGGCTTTTCTGCTACCATGCGTTAATGAACTGATTGATTCCGCTGTATTCCCATGCCTTTTGCCTGCTGATTTGTGTACTCTTTAAAGCACTTTCGCTTTCGATGCTGATGGCCGACTGTAGTATCAAGCCAAGGGTGGTGCTTAACATACTTTCGTCGGGGTCGCCCCAGTTGTGCGATAAATCGTCGGCTTCGGTATAGTTGGGAACTAAGCCGTTGTAGTAATCGCCGTAATCTTCGCTGTTGGCATTCTTAAAAGTAACCGGCAGGATGGCCAGGTCGATGGCCTTCACCGAAAGGATGCTCATGCCCACGGGTTTGCCATGGGTGGTGCTTCCCACCTGAATTACTTCCATGTAGGGGCTCAGGGCGTTAATCACCATTTCACTGGCCGAGGCAGTCTGGCTGGTGGTGATGAAAAAAGCACGATCGATTTCAAGCGCCGGACCGTTGTAGTTCGAAGTGACCGATTCGTTGAGCGATGATTTTTGATCGTTAAAAAGCGTTTTCGAAATGACCTGCTGGTCGACCTTGGCTCCACCAATCATTCCAATGAGCATCTCTGCTGTTGTGTTAAGTCCGCCACCGTTGTAACGCAGGTCAACAATCAACTCATCCACCCCGTTGAGGACAAAGTGTTCAAAAACGGTTTTTAGTTCGCTTTGTGAAGTTTCGGTGAAACTGTCGAAAACAAGGTAGCCAATTTGTTTCTCCTCGCTTTGGATGATTTGCGAATGCAAAACGGTATTCATGGTGAAAGCTTCACGGGCAATCGAAAACTGATGATTGCTGCCATGGTGGTCGGTCATGTCGAAATTGACGGCTTCGTCGGACGACAGGGCCTCATTGATTTTGTCAAGCTGACTGGTGGTATAGCCATTTACGCTGTTCACGATCCATCCGCGCTCTACCTGTTTGCGTCCCATGGGTGAATTGGTGTACACATGGGTGATCTTGATCTGTCCGTCATAGTCGATCATAAAACCGCTTCCAAAGCCTTTGTATTCGCCACTTTGGAAAAGCTTCATTACTTCGGTGTACGAGCCGGCAAAACTCCAGCGGTCCTGTTCTGTCGTGATGGCTTCAATCAACGACTCAAATGAAGTATAGTCAAGGGGGTCGACCTCAGGAATCTGGTCGTACCACAGGTACCATTCCTCAAAGGTTTCATAGATGTATTCGTTGGCTGTTTTCGTTTTTTGCGGCTGTTCATCTTCGTCTTCTGAGCAGCTCCACAGCGCAAGGGCCAGTGCCATCAGTACAAGCGCTGTTGCAATCAATTTGATACGTTGAATAATTGTATGGTTCATCGATGGTTTCATTTTATTTTTATTTAACGTGTAATGCCTTTGCTTGTTGCCCGGCCGGCTAAATTGACCGTGCGGCCTTTCGTTTCTTCCGGTGCTGGTATTGCTGGTACAAAATACCGGCCACAATGAGTGCAATACCAATAACTGTGGTCAGGTAAATTTCTTCGCCAAGGATGAAATGTACAAAAATTAAGGATAAAAAGGGAGCGATATAAATCAGGTTGGCAATGCGTGCATTGTTACTGGTCAGCGAAAGTGCTTTCATCCAAAGAACAAAGGAAAAACCTATTTCGAAGAAGCCAATATAAATGGCGGCCTTCATGCTCTTATTCCATTCAAAACTGAAATCGGAAAAAAGCAGAAGATAGATGCCGAGATAAAGGGTTCCAAAGGCAAAATTAAGCAGCAGCTTGATGAGCTCATCGTTTTTGTTTTTTACGCTGAAAATCCAGTATAACGACCACACCAGCGAACTAATGAGCGCCAGTATCACTCCCTCGGGGTTGGCTTCAAACTGAAAAAAGCGTCCCTGCCCCGAAATGAGTAAAACCCCGGTAAAGCTGATGAAGAGGGAAATAAGCACTTTCGCGGTAAGGGGCTGCTTGAGCAGCGGCGCCGACAAAAGTACCAGTACAATGGGCCATACCATGTTAATGGGCTGTGCTACCTGGGCTGGTAAAAGGCTGTAGGCTTTAAAAAGCAAAATGTAATAAAGAAAAGGATTCAGAAAGCCCAGCAGGGCAGAATAAAGCAATGACCGGATACCAATACTTTTGAGCAATTTAATTTTTCCGCTTTGGATCACAAGAAAAAGCAAAATAAAAAATGATACCCCCGAAGCAATGAAAATCAGCTGTTCAGGCAATAAGGTGTTGAGCCCGATTTTAAATGCAGTGGGCACGGTCGACCAGAATAAAACAGCCGTAAGT
Source organism: Roseimarinus sediminis (assembly GCF_050433125.1). NCBI lineage: Bacteria > Pseudomonadati > Bacteroidota > Bacteroidia > Marinilabiliales > Prolixibacteraceae > Roseimarinus > Roseimarinus sediminis. Next base: position 85,679 of record NZ_JBNPXV010000015.1, read on the forward strand.
GCTAGCAAAACGGCTTTTTCTTCCTTGTGAAGCACCTTGAAGGCGCTATGGAATAAAATTGGAATCTTCATAAGGACTGATGTCTTCGGGCAGTGGGTCGTCGCCACGCAATGCTCTGAACCGACTGCGGGCATCGGCTACATAAATACTTCCGGGGAAAGCGGTAAGAATTTGACGGTACAGATCCTGTGCCTTTTCTTTTTCATTCATTTTGTTTTCGTAAAGCAAGGCCAGTTTGTAGGCAGCATCATCGGCCGAGGTGCTGTAGGCATAGCTTTCAAGCACCTCGTTGTATAATGCTGCTGCTTTTTCAAAGTTGAAGTTGTTCACATTTATCAGTGCCTTGCGCATTAAGATCTCGTCGGCCAGTGCATGGCCCGGATAGCTGGTTGTAATGGAGTCGAAGGTGAGCAGGGCCAGCGAATCGTTTTGCTGGAACAGATGCAGATCGGCCCGGGCAAACTGCTGAATGGGTTCGGCAATGGTGTCGAGATCGTAATTGGCAGCGATGAGCATCGATAATTCCATGGCATCGTTGGCAATGAGTTTTGAGGTGCTGGCTTTCAGCACATCGAGCTGGGCGCGTGCCCAGTTAATATCGCCAATGTAGTACGATAGCCTGGCCTTTTTAAGTTGTACCTCGTCGCCCAGCGGGTTCCCCTGGTTGGCCTCAATCAGGCGGGAATACAAAAGAGCTGCTTCCCAAAGCCGGTTGTCGTTTACATAAGCATCGGCCAGTTCAATACGCAGTATCGAACGTTCGCTGTTGCTGAGCCCCTGTATAGCCAGTCCCTTTTCGAGCACTTCGTAGGCCCTATCGCTCCGGTCGAGATAAAACGACAAGAGGTGGGCGTAATGCCTGATCAGGTTGACGGTTTCGCGCGCATAGCCCAGATCGTTCAGGCTTTGTTCGAAGGCCGCCAGCAGCGCTTCGCCCTTGCCCCGTTTCGACGGCGGAAGATTTACAAATTGGCTGTATTTTACTTTAACAATTTCCTCTTTTACCTGATTGATGTTGCTTGGAACCGGCTTACGGGCCAGCAGGTAGTTCAATCCTTCGAGTGCTACATCGTACAGCTCGTTCTGAGCAGCCCCTTTGGCAAAATTTACAATGTTCACTTCCTCTGTTTTCGTACGCCGGTCGAGTGCAAGGGCATTGGCCAGGGCCTGGCTGTAGTTTTTCTCGATGGTGAACATCCAAATGAGGAGGCGGTTGTAGGCAATGATTTCGGGTTGATCCTGAATGGCTTTAACAATTTCGCGTTTCACTGTTTTTCGCAGGCTGTTGTCAAAATCGTAACGCAGCAGCGCATTGATGCGTGCCTGTACTCTTGGCACTTCGGCTTCGTCTTCGCTCACCAGCGCCATGTATTCGTTCATCATGCGGTCGTAGTCGCGCATGTAGCCGTACACCGAGGCCAGATTGCTGTGAAACATCTCTTCGGGTAATACTTCACGCCCTTTCAGATAGGTTTTTTCGGCAAACTCAAATTCGCGCCGGTTGAAGAAGGAATTTCCGATGTTGATGATGATTCCCTTGCTGCCGCTCAGCTGATCGATGATTTCCTGATAAGTAGCCCTTGACTGTTCTTCATCGCCCATTTCCTTGTACAGATAGCCCAGGGTAATTTTCAGCGTAGGGTTATTGGTTTTTCTGATTTGCTTCTTTAGCGCCTTCTCAGCTTCTTCATAATCTTTGAGTGAAACCAGGCAGGTAATGTAATAATCGAAATAATGCGACATGTTGGTGCTGTTAAACAGCTCGAGGTAGAGGTCGCGGGCCTGCTCATATTGCTGGTCGCGATAGTACATGGCCGCCAGCTGTACCTTGCTCTGGTTCTGGTTAAGCGGCTGTTGTGACAGTACCGGAACCCAGATTGTAAGATTAATTAATATATAGAATATAAGTTGTTTCACTTCCAGTGTTCTTTTCAACAAAAATAACGGAAATCAATGGAAATAGAGCATGTTGGCCTGCTTTTCCACCAAAGAAATAATAAACAGGATCAACGCCCCAAAAGTTGAGAGGGGTAGAAAAGTAAAAGTCAGAAAGTCGATAAGTCAATGTGTCAAAAAATCATTGAGTCAGAAAGTGGTTTAGTCAATAACTTTTTCCTAATGACTCAATGACTTTCTTCTGACTTATTCAGTTAAGAATGAAAACCCCGCTTTCCTTTTTGCCTGCTTTTTCGGCAATTTGGCGGGACTGCTTATCACTAAGGTTTTTCAGTAGTTCAAGGCATTGGTCGAAACGGCCCAGTTGCCGGTTCATTTCGGCCTTCAGCCGAAGGGCTTCATTGCTTTCGGTACCAGTCATTGCTTCGAGTTGCTCCAGACTGTTGAGCCAGAATTGTTCGAATTTCTTGTTACGCGACATCAGTAAGCGGCCAGTTTCGCTGTGTACACCGGCATACCAAAATTCACGACGCAGGGCAAGCGCTTCGTCGGTATTCATGTTTCGCCGGGCGCGCAGTTCAAGGGCCAATGCCCCCGCTGTGGGCGCCTCGGCCTTGCGTATTTCCGACCATTTTTCATTGAATTCATCCCATTCGGGTTCAGCAATCAGTTTTCCTTTTTCGGGAAAGAATCCCAGTTCGCAGGTAACACAGCCAATGATCAGCGGCGTGCGCCAGTTGACCTGGTCGATGTAAAAGCCGTCGGAATATAGGGTGGCTTTTTCCGAAGGCATGGCCTGGTTGCGCGAGATGAGGTAACGTTCGCCGCATTCGGGGCACTCAAGTACTAAGGGTGGTAGTTGGTTCATGGTTTTGCTATTCACTTTTATATTGAAAAAACGGTCCCGGTGGTCAGCCGGAACCGTTTAGTATTTCAGTTAAAATTGATCAGGTGTACAAAAAGCGCTTGATGTTGCGTTTAGGTGTTTTCTCAAACTCCTCTTCAACCAGTTCGATTTTGCTCAGCTGTTCGTACGAAGCCACCTGCTGGTTAAAGGTTCTGCGATTTTCTTCCATAATGGCAGGCAGCGCATCGTTGACAATTACTTCGGCCTTCATTGCTTCCTTATCGGGATAAACCAGTGCGGTGAGTTTTGAATTGCGCTGTATGACGACACATTCCTGAATGTAAGGCAGGTTGTTGAGTCGTGCTTCCAGTTCTTCGGGATAGATGTTTTGTCCGCTGGGCCCCAACAGCATGTTCTTCGAGCGACCTTTGATATAAACAAAATTGTCGTGGTCAATCACGCCCAGGTCGCCGGTTTTAAGCCAGCCGTCTTCAGAGAAGGTATTGCGGTTGGCTTCTTCGTTTTTGTAGTAGCCCAGCATCACATTGGTACCTTTTACCTGTATTTCGCCCACCGTATTGTAGGGGTCGTTGCTTTCGATGCGTATTTCCATTCTGTCGACCAGTTTGCCGGCCGAATGAAGTCTGATAGTATCCCAGCTCGCATAACTGATTAAGGGACCACATTCGGTCATTCCGTAACCAATGGTAAAGGGAAACTTAATTTTGCGCAACAGGGTTTCTACTTCGGCACTGAGCGCAGCTCCTCCAATGATCACTTCGAAGAAATTACCTCCAAAGCTTTCAACCAGCGACGATCTGATTTTTTTGTGGATGAGCTTGTTAATCCCGGGAAGCGCAAGCAGCACTTTCATGACCGGCTTTTGCAGGGTAGGCAGCAATTTTTTCTTGTATATTTTTTCAATAATCAGCGGAACAAAGAAGATCAGGTTGGGACGTATTTCCTTGAAAGCATCAAGCAGCACTTTGGGACTTGGTGTTTTGGTAAGGAAGGTGGTGTAACAACCCATGGTAATGGGGAACAGGAATTCGAAGGCCAGGCCGAAAACATGCGCCATGGGCAGCAGTGATACAATGCGGTCTTCCGATCGCAGTGGCATGTGATCCTGAGCAAATACGATGTTCGAAAAAAGGCTGCGCACCGGAATCATCACTCCCTTTGAAAAGCCCGATGAACCGGAGGTGTACGAAAGTACCTGCATTTCGTCGTCGTCACGTTCAACAAAGAAGAAATCTTCTTTTTTCACCCTTTCTCCTTTCATCTGTCTCAAGCCTTCGGCTGAAAGTGCTTTCAGTTTTTCATTTTTGCATTCGAGGATAGAAAAATCGTCGATGGCAATGCAGCCTTCAATGCCTTTCAGTTGGTTGTGGTCAATGCTGTTGTAGAGCGATTTGGCTGCAAACAGAAACTTCGACTCCGAATGTTCGACAATGTGATATACGTTATCGGGAACAAAGTCGGGAAGAATGGGAACGGCAATGGCACCGTAGGCCATGGTGGCCAGAAAAATCTTGGCCCAGTTGGAGGAGTTACGTCCGTATATGGCTACTTTTTCTCCGGGTTTTAAGCCTGCTTTTTCAAATATTCCCTTTAGCGTATGGATCGAGTGAGCCACCTCGCTGTAGGTAAATACTTCGCCTCCGTAATCGGAAAATAATTTTTGATCCCAGTATTCCCTGAAAACATGTGTATACATGCTTCCCAAATTTTTTCTTTCCATAATATCACATTTTGAATTGCGTACGAATTTATCGAAAATAAGGTAACTTTTTTAATTATCATAGTTATTCAGTTACATATTTTCATTAAAAAGCTGATAATTCGAGCTGTAAGGGTGTTTTGTTGTAGTAACAATAATAAAGCCCGGATGGACCCGGGCTGAATTTTATTCGCTGAGTTGATTGTTTCGTTCTATTTCCATCTTTAAAGGTTCAATTTTTTCACCCCAATAAATGGTGGTGTGCGGGAATGGGATTTCGATGCCTTGTTCGTCGAAGGCTTTTTTAAGTCGTTTGCGGTATTCGCGTCCAACGTTCCATTGCTCGATGGGTTTGGTTTTAAGGCGCGCTCTAATTACCACAGCGCTATTGCCAAACTCGTTGACTCCAACTACTTCGATGGGCTCGATGATTTTAGGACCGAATTCGGGATCCTGACGCAGTTGCTCACCTACGTGGGCCATGATACCAATCACCTGTTCAGGATCTTCCTTGTAGGCAACGCCCATGTCGATGACCATGGCCGACCATTCTTTGGTCATATTCGACAGGGTATTGATTTTTCCATTCTGAAAAACATGAACAACACCAGAGAAATCACGCAGCGTAATGGTGCGCAATTCAATTTTTTCAACCGATCCGCCGGTACCGTTGATGATGGCTACATCGCCTGTCCTTATTTGGTTTTCAAGGATCATGAAGAAGCCCGAAATAAAATCGCGAACCAGTTCCTGGGCTCCAAAGCCCACGGCTAAACCAAGAATACCGGCACCTGCCAGTATGGGACGGATGTCGATGTTGAATTTGCTTAAGATGGCCACGATGGCTGTTGCCCAAATGAGGATCTTTCCCAAACTCTGCAGGATGCCTACAATGGTGTTGATGCGTTTTTCACTTTCGCGAATGTCTGCCGGACTGTGCCTTTCGGCACGACGTATAATAAAACGACTGAGCCGCTTTATAAAAAAATGCAGGAGCCGAAGCGTAACAAAGAGCAATACCACAATGATGAGCAGGCCAGGAAATTCGGCTTTGAACCATTCAATAATCTTTGCAAGTAAGTCGAGCCAGTAGGCAGCAGTAAAAATTCCTTCTTCCATATTTCTGTTTTAAAAGTTATCGTTTAATAATAGCAATTATCGGAAGAAATTGTTGATTTTTCAAGCTGCAGCCATTTTATGATCGGGCTGTATGTTTTGATTGGCAGTGTTAAAACCAGAAACCAATTTTAATGACCAGTCGGTTGAAGTGGTTCTCATAGGTTTTTATGGTACCGTAGGTGAGCTCATCCCTGGTTTGCTGGTAGCTGTAGCCAATGCTGTAAGTGCTTTTCCATTGTCCGCGATCGAGCAGAACACCCAAGCCGCATTCGTTCATTATCCCGCCACTTGTATTTACATTTTCATACAAAGGGTGGGGCTGGTTGATGGTAGAAGGTTGGTAGCCGTCTTCATCGCTCAGGTTTTTATTGACACAAAGCGTTCCGCCAAACCGATTGTAAACAAACAGGGGCTTGCTTTTAAAAGGGATCGCCCGTAATTCGAGAAACAGGGGAATAAAGGTCTTGCCTATTACTTGGGCACCCGATCCGGCACCGGCCCATACCCGGTCATTCAGGTTGTAAAGGAAAGAAATATTCGAAACAAAGGGCGCAGGATAATCAGCGTCGGGATGCCCAATGAGCAGTCCTGCATCAAAAGTGATGTTCCATTTGTTTTCGTCAGCTGCGATTTCCGATTGTGCTTTGCTTATCAATGGTAAAAGAAGTACGAGAAGAAGGATAAGGTTTTTCATGTTCTATCGAATTAGTTACTCCTTTGGATGAAAGCATTTCGACTTTGGTTGCGTGACTGCGCAACCCAAAAGGGCTTTGTTTCATCTAAAACGTGTTTAAACGAAAAACAGTGGGCGGTATGACGGTCTGCCCTTACATAAAACAAGCATAAAGCCATGAAGCATCCCAAGGTTACGCTATTTTTTATCCTGCTTGTATTTCCAGCCTTGTTCTGGTCGTGTCAGGATGAAACCTATGTTGAATACACGGCCAATTCACCGGTTTACATGAGCTATTCCGATTTGAGAAAAAGTGTTTCGATCGAAACAACACGCGAACTGGTCAATCCAGGTAAAATCTACTTCAAGGGAGATGTACTTTTTATTAATGAATACATGAAAGGCATTCATGTAGTCGATAACAGCGACCCGTCCAACCCGGTCAGGCGTTCGTTTATCAACATTCCCGGCAATGTAGATATCGCCATACGGGGAAATTTCTTGTATGCCGACAGTTACATCGATCTGGTGGTGATCGACATTACTGACCTGGATACCCCGGTGGAAATCGACCGCAAGGAAGCGATCTTTCAATATACGCTTCCCGAATACGATGAAACGTATGCCCTTGGAACGATCGATGAAGCGAAGGGCGTGGTGGTCGATTGGGAAATTACCGAAATGAGAGAAAGGTTGAAACATGAACCTCAATATTATCCCATTTTCTGGTACAGCTCGATGGCCGAGAGAAGCATGAATGGTGCGGCCGATATGGGGGGCGGAGCTGCCGGAGGAGATTTTGGCACCGGGGGCTCGATGGCGCGTTTTGGTCAGTATGATGATTATTTGCTGGTGTTGAAGGATGGTTCTTCGCTGACCACCTTTCAGGTTGAAAATGATGGAAGTGTAAAAGAACAGAACACCTGGTATGCTGGCTGGAACATCGAAACCATGTTTATCAGGAATGAGACCATGTTTTTGGGTGCTCAGCAGGGAATGTACATTTATGATATCTCAGCACTTCCGTCCTATACTTTTCTGTCGCAGTACACCCATGTTACGGCCTGCGATCCGGTGGTGGCCGACGAGCATTTTGCCTACATCACCCTGCGCGAGGGTAACAACTGCGGCGCCACCCGCAACGTGCTCGAAGTGGTTGATATTTCGAATCTGCAACATCCTGTACTCGAAAAGACTTATGAAATGACCCGTCCCCACGGATTGGGGATTGACGGTGATGTGCTTTTTATCTGCGATGGTGAAGACGGCCTGAAAGTTTATGATGCTGCTGCACCCGATCAGTCGATCACGCTGCTGGCACATTTCGAAGACATCGATGCCTTCGATGTGATTCCCCTGGGGAGCGTGCTTTTTATGATTGGCGAAGACGGTTTTTATCAGTATGATTATTCCGACCTGCAGAATATTGAGTTGCTTAGTAAAATTGAGGTCAATGTAAATAATGAAGACTAAGGGGTTAACTACCTGATTTCAATCAAATCAACAGCAAAAGAGACCGGCAATTGTCCGGTCTCTTTCTCATTATGAATTTAAAATACTATCTGGTGGTTTAAAAGAATCCAAGTTCGAGTTTGGCTTCTTCGCTCATCATCGATTTATCCCATGGCGGGTCGAAGGTGAGATCGACAAAGCAGTCGTCAACGCCTTCAACCGAAATGGCCTTGTCGTATACCTGTTGCACGATCATATCGGCCACCGGACAACCGGGAGCGGTAAGTGTCATTACCACGGTTGCCTTGTTTTCTTCATCCACATCGATGCTGTATATCAGCCCCAGATCGTAAATGTTTACCGGAATCTCGGGGTCGAACACGTCGTGCAATTCTGCCTTTATTCTTTCAATTCTTATATCGTCTGCCATCGTTAAAGTATTAATTCATTGGGAAAAAGTCATCAGGAAAAAGTCAATAAGTCATTAGTCATTAGGAAAAAGTCAATGTGCCAATTTCGCAAAAGGTTTTACTCAATGACTTCATGACTAATGACTTTTTTCTATCTTGTTATAAGCAACAGCGTAGAGCTTAATTTGTTTGATCATGGCCAGCAAACCGTTCGACCGGGTGGGTGAGAGGTGTTCTTTCAGACCAATTTCGTCGATGAAATGAAAATCAGCATTCATCACGGCTTCGGGCTTTTGTTTGTTGACCACGCGAAGTACCAGTGCCACCAGCCCTTTCACAATCAGTGCATCGCTTTCGCCCTGGTATTCGAGCAGTCCGTTATTCAGCTCGGCATTGATCCACACCTGCGACTGGCAGCCACGAATGATATTTTGTTCTACTTTGTATTGCTCGTCGATTGGAGGCAGTTCATTGCCCATTTCAATCAGATGGGCGTATTTGTCCATCCAGTCGTCGAAAAGGGAAAACTCATTAATAATATCCTGTTGTATTGTCTCTATGCTCATCATTCAAAAAATTAATTTAGGATGCAAAGGTCTAATTTTTTGGGAAATTTTTAAAATTATTGGACATCAATGTTTGGAAGCCATTTGGATTGAAAGCATATACGGCCGAATTCCAAGTGGTTTAAGCCGAACGGATATTGTTCATAAAGGGGTACTGGCCACTTTGTCATCAACAATGCTGGTGACCCCGCCCGAAACAATGAACTTCATGGTTTGTGCAGCCGTGAGCCCGATGGTGTATACCCTTTCGGAAGGTACGAGATAAAGTTCGCCCGAGAAGTTGTACGAGTGAGGAAAGTAAACGGCGGTAAGACCGGGTTCTTCAATTTCTTCAAGACTTTTCTTGGTTATAAACCCCAGCTTCCACAGGTTATTTTCGGTATTAAAATGCACCTTAACCGGTGTATTGAATTTTCGCGTTTTGCCTACAAAGGCCGAAAACATGTCGTTGAGTGAGCTGTACAACAGGTTCAGTAAAGGAATGCGTTCGAGCAGCTTTTTCAGTAAGTGCTTGACCGGGCGGGTGATGGCCAACTGACCGATAAAGCCCAGCAGGGTGAGCAATACAAACAGGATGACGATTCCCATTCCAGGAATTGAAAAGCCAAACAGTACTTCTATATTATGACTCAGCCAGCTGTCGATGGTGGTAAAAACATAGTAAATAATGTAGCCGGTAATGAACAGGGGAGCTACCAGCAGCACCCCCTGCAGAAAGTACGATATAAGTTTTTTCATCTTTAAATGTTTAGTGTAAAGTGAAAGGTGCTGCCTTTGCCCACCTCGCTCTCAACCCAGATTTCTCCACCGTGGGCCGCAATTATTTTTTTCACAATGGCTAAACCCAGCCCGATCGATTTTTCGTTGCCGGTTGGTTTTACCGAGGTGGTTTGAAAGGGTACAAACAATGAATCTATTTCGTTGGCAGGAATTCCTTGTCCCTGATCGCTTACTGCGGTATGAATCGCACTGCCTTTTTTTGAAATATCGACCGTGATGCATGTATTAGGCATCGAATACTTAATGGCATTGCTTAGCAAATTGTTGATGACCTGCTGCATTTTATTCTGGTCGATTTGGACAATTATCTCGTTGGCCGAACAGGTAAAAACTATTTTTTGTTCTTTATTGCCCGCAAAAAATTGTTCCTGCTTAATCGCCTCTTTTACAAACGAAATATAATCAACTTCCTGTAGGTCAACATCGAAAACGCTGGCTTCAATTTTTGAAACATTCAGGAAGTTGTGAATCAGGTCGAGCGAGAAATTGCAACTTTTGTTAATGTGCCCAAGGTATTCTCGTTCAGTATGCTTGTCAACCAGGTCCAAATCTTCTATCAGAAGTGCCGAGAACGATTCAGCCACACCAATGGGGTTTCGCAGGTCGTGAGCCACCATGCCAATGTAGCGGTTTTTCTCACTATTTAATTCGATCAGTTTTTGGTTGGCCATTGCAAGTTCTTTGGTTCGCTCTTGCACCTTATGTTCCAATGTTTCGTTGGCATCTTGCAGTTGTTGCATCAATTTGCGGTTGTTGGTAATCAGCTCGTGTTTTTCAAAAGCTTCTTTAACAATTACATTAAGTTCTTCGGGGTTCCATGGCTTGGTAACATAGCGAAAAATCTGGCCTTCGTTGATGGCACCTATTACGGCTTCGATATCGGAGTAGCCCGTAAGAATAAGTTTAAGCGCATCGGGGTATTTTGTTTTTATGCGACTGAAGAACTCCACTCCGCTCATGCCGGGCATGCGCTGATCGGACACCACCACCTGAATGTGTTCCCGTTCAAGAATGTCGAAAGCTTCTCTGGCATTGCTTGTTGAGAAAACCTTGTATTTACGACGAAACTGACGTGTTAGTGCTTTCACTATTTCAGGTTCGTCGTCGATGATGAGTAGATTACGGTAGTCCTCGTTATATAAGTCTTGTTCTTCTAACATTATTCTTTTTTTGGAAACAATCAAATGTAGTGAAAAGCATTTTAAGCCATTCGCTTTTCCACTTGTTTTTGTGGAATTGTGATGCAGAACGATGTGTTCTGGGCGGACTCTGATTGAACAGCAATTGAACCTTTGTGCAAGTCAACAATAATTTTGTAGGTAATGCTTAAGCCAAGCCCGGTTCCGCTGCCCACGGGCTTTGTGGTGAAAAATGGTTCGAAAATCCGGTTTTGTATTTCGGGTGGTATGCCCGGGCCGTTGTCTTCAATAATAATTTGCACTTCCTTATTGTCGGAAGCCACTTTCATGCTCACTTCGCCTTCGTCGGGAACTGCTTGTATGGCATTGATCAGTATATTTAGAATGGCTTGGTTGAGCTGGCCGGGAAAACAGCTTATTACTAGTTTTTCAGGTGCATCAAAGCTAAATTTTATCCTCTTCGGATCCATCTGAACGCGGGTAATGGCGATGGTGGATCGCAGGTTTTCAATCAGGTCGATGGTTTTGCTTTCGGCTTCATCGAGGCGAGAAAAGCGGCGCAGGTCTTCAACTATCGTTTTCACCCGATCGACACCGGTTTTTGTTTCGGAAAGCATGTCGTCAACATCGTCACGCAAAAAGTCGAGGTCGGCATTTTTGCGCAATTGTTGTGCTTCTTCCGAAAGCTTTTCGTTGCAACTTTTTGCAATCAATAGTTCCAGGTGCTGATAGGTAGTAAAAATGTCGTCGAAATAGTTGCCCATCGAATGCAGGTTGCTGTAAACAAAGGCGATGGGGTTGTTGATTTCGTGTGCTACTCCTGCCACCAGTTTGCCCAGGGCGTTCATTTTTTCGGAATGGATGAGCATTTGTTGCGTTTCTTTCAACTTAGACAAAGTAAGCTCAAGGTTTTTCTTTTCTTTTATTAGCTGGCGTTGCAGGTTGTTTACCTGTTGGTTCAGTTCGCTCAATTTCAGGTTGTTTTCGAAGAGTTCGGGCACATTGGGTTCGGCAAAAACAAAAATCTGATCGGCCTGCTTATAAACCTTGGCCAAAAGTACAAAACTGCTGTCGGCATAATTGCCAATGGTGGTATAGCCCTCAAAAACCAAACCTTCGCCTTGCACAAACGAGTCGAATTGCGGGTTTACAAAGAAGTTTCGGGCTTGCAGTTCGCTTTCGGTGGTGTTTAAATAATAGCACATTGGACCATTGGCATACAGTAGTTTACCTCCGGTATTGAACAAGCCGAGCGCAACCGCGTGTCCCTTTGACGACAGCTCACAAATTAGGTTCGACCAATGTGCTAAATGCTTATTCAAATCGTTCATTTCATTAATTTTCATCGACAATTTTGCTTCGTTGTAAGGTCTCGAAACAAAGTTCATTAAAACTTATTATTCGTGAATTCGTGGCAGAAAAATATTGCCACGAATTCACGAATATAACTCAATATTATCGGGTTATGATTGAATAGTTTTATGATTATTTCACAATTCGTTTAACATTAAGACTTAACTCTCCAAAATTGACTATCAGGGCCAGT
>NZ_JBNPXV010000015.1:97923-124172 GCF_050433125.1 Roseimarinus sediminis
TTTGTAATTTTTTTGGTTTGAATTATGTCTGACTTGTCAGACTTATTATTCGTGAACTCGTGGCAGAAAAATATTGCCACGAATTCACGAATATAACTCAATATTATCGGGTTATGATTGAATAGTTTTATGATTATTTCACAATTCGTTTAACATTAAGACTTAACTCTCCAAAATTGACTATCAGGGCCAGTTTGTTACCTGAAACGCTTAAATAATTAAGGGCTTGAGCAATCGATTTTTCATATATTTCAGCAACGGCTTTCACTTCCAGAATTATTTTATCATAAACAACAAAATCGGCATAAAACTTATGGGGTAAAATTATGTTTTTGTAATTTACAGCATATTCTTTTTCTCGTTCAAATGGTATGCCTGCTAACCGAAATTCATATTCCAGTGCATCTTTATAAACAATTTCCAAAAAACCAGGTCCGAGGTTATTGTGTACTTCCATGCATTTCCCAATAATCTTGTAGCTTTCAGTTTTGTAAAAAATTTCAGACATAGTTATTCATGTTTGTTTATTATTCGTGAATTATTGACTCTAATATGTAGCTTAATATAAATGAGTTAACATATATTTATTCAACATATTATCGAATAGATTATTGTTTGTATTATTCAGTTAAAGCATTTATTAAAAATGCCACGAATTCACGAATCAAATTCATACAATTAAAGGAGCTTATTTTGTGTTTTGTTTTTATTCGTGAATTCGTGGCTTATAATCTTATCAGTGTGCCGACAAAGGGGCATCCAACACATCTTCGGCCAATCTATTGAAGATGGGGATGTTGATTTGCATCCAGTTGTAATACGGGTAAACCTCCGAAAAGCATTCGGGCGAAAGCTCTTTGCGGTAAATTTCAATCCATGTATTCAGTTGTGCTGCCCAGTAAGTCGATGCAAAATTGCGCGAACGGTAGGCCCTGAAAACCCACAACACGGTATCGACCAACACTTCGGGCTGGTGTTGTTTGAAAATCGATTCGAGAAAGCGGGCATGGTTGGCATGGTTGTCGTTCATCATTTCCACATTGCCTTCGCTCACCATGGCCAATAAATCGGGGCGCGCCAACATGGCTTGGTTCATTAGGCTCACCAGTTGGTCGCGTTTCGAACTGAATTCTTCAACACTGCGTTGGCTTACCTGTTTAAGCTGTGTGGCTGTTTGTAATAAATAATCTTTATTCATAGCAATTGTTATTTTCGGTTTAATGAATCGATAAATTGTTCGAGCATGTTTAAATCGGAAAGCATTACCAGTTTTGGTGTTTTTTCGAGCTCGTTGTTTGTGATGTGGTTAAAGGCCTGTCCGCCAACTAACAATAAAATTTCGGGGAATTCGGCCCTGATGGCTTCTACCATTTTCACCAAATTGGCATAATTGAAGTAAATGCTGAGTGATATGGCTACCACGTGGGGTTCTGTTTGGCGAATAAACCTGATGAGTTCGCCGCTTGGGATGCCCGGTCCCAGAAAAAAGCTTTCCCAACCTTTCATCTCGAACATATCGGCCACCATTTTAATGCCCACCTGGTGTTTCTCGCCCTCGACACAGGCCAGTACCACTTTTTTATTGGTGCGATCGGTAGAGATAATTTGTTCGAAAAGTTCGTTCAGGATACCTTCGGTAATGGCGGTGGCCATGTGTTCGGTGGCAACGGTTATTTTATTGTTTTCCCAAAGCTTGCCCACATCGTAAAGCGCAACCCTAAACACCTTTTCGTACAAGTCTTTAATTGATGGGTTTTGGGCAAGGTACTCATGTGCCAATGCCGAACATTTAGCCCTATCGCCTTTCAACAAACCCTGCAAAAAATAGTTCACAATACTATCAGACTCAATTTTACCCATAATCCCTGCTTTTTTCACAACAAGTTAACGAAAAAGAAAAACAACAGCACCTTTAATATTTATAATTGTTGGATATAGTTAAGCCATAACTTTATCGAGCTCTTTTTCGATACGATGTAACAGATTGAAGGTGAATTTTCAAAATAGTTCTATCAAAATGAGGGTAAATTGGATTGAACCGTACTATTTTTCTTCCTATTTAATCGGTATTGTGAAATAGAAAGCGCTGCCTTGTTGTCGTGACAAACCATCGGTATTGCTTTCGGCCCATATTTCTCCACCGTGTTTTTCGACGAATTCTTTACACAACAGGAGGCCCAATCCCGAGCTGGGTTCATTATTGGTTCCCGGCCTGTTCACTTTTTCATCTATTTTGAACAGTTTTTCAAGCAAGTGGGCATCCATGCCAATTCCGTTGTCTTTTACTTTAAATTGGATATTTTCAGAACCGGCTATTGAAATATCAACAATTATATTACCGCCTTCGGGAGTAAACTTCACTGCGTTCGATAGGAGGTTACGAAGTATGGCATTGAGCATGTTTCTGTCGGCCGTGAGCAGTTGTTCATGAGGGTAGTGCATGCTGAAATTGAGATTTTTCTGATGGACACTTTCCTGTGCCACCTCCCTTAGTTTTTCCATAAATGGGCCTAGCATGATGTTTTCGGGTTGAAACTTGATGGTTCCTTGTTGCAGGCGCGACCATTCCAGCAGGTTCACGAGCAGGTTATACGTAGTTTGGGCTGTTTGGTTAATTGCCTTTGCATATTGTCGGTATTCATCAATTGTGAAAGCGCGGTGCTCATCTGCGATCAATTCAGTAAAATTGATTAAAGTTGAAAAGGGACTACGCAGGTCGTGCGAAATGATGGAGAAAAATTTGTCCTTGGTAAGGAGGGCTTCTTTTAGTTTCGTTTCGCTTTCGATAAGTGCATCGCGAGCCTTCACTTGTTCGGTGATGTCTTCCTTGATGGCCAGGTAGTTAATTATTTTTCCTTTTGCGCTTTTGATGGGCGAGATGCGGGCCTTTTCCCAGTACATTGTTCCGTCCTTTCTCCGATTATGGAAGATTCCTTCCCATTCGTTTCCTCTGGCAATGGTTCTCCAAAGCTTTTTGTATTCTTCGGGGCTGGTGTAACCCGATTTTAAGATACGCGGGTTTTGCCCGATGGCCTCTTCAAATGAATATCCGGTAATTTCGGTGAATTTGGGGTTCACGTACTCAATATTCCCCCTGAGGTTGGTTATGACAATGTTGGTGGGGTTTTGCTCGGCAGCCATCGATAGTTTTATCAGTTCTTCTTCGTTGCGTTTGCGCTCGGTAATGTCTTCCATAAGGGTATATACCTTTTCAACTTTACCCATTGGGTTGCTTAGCGGCACCAAGTAACTCGATAAATGTACCTTTTTGCCCCAGTGTGTGGTGTAAGGCAGTTCAAGTGAAATGATCTTGTTTTGGTTAACGCACTCCTTAAATTGCTTGGCATAACCATTTTCTACAAGTGCGGGTAGTTGGAGCACGTTTATTTGTTTGGTGAGTTCGAGCGAAGGCGAACCTAAAATAGATAACAAGGCGGGGTTGGCATCTTCAATTTGGCCTTGTGTGTTGGCGATGTAGATTCCCAGAGGTGAGTTTTTGAACAATAGCCTGAATTTTTCTTCGTTTTCGCGAATGGCGGCTTCCATTTTTTTGCGCTCGTCGATTTTTCGGCTTACACCTACTACTTCAATTTCGCCTTGTTTGTTGATGCGGAATTTGGTAGATACTTCAACCCAAATTATGCTTCCATCTTTGCATGGTTGCTGTATTTCATCGATATAATATTCGATATCGAGTTTATTCGACAAGAATTTTTGGAGATTTTGTTGTAAGGCATTTTGGATATGGGCAAACGATTCGGGTGTTACCGATTCTTCGAGGGTTTGAGCCATGGCCTCTTGTGGGGTATAGCCACGCAGCAATTCAATTGTTGGACTAATGTAAGTAAATTGTTGTGTTGTTACGTTGATTACCCAAATAACGTCGGATGCATTTTCGGTAATTAAACGGTATTTTTCTTCCCTTTCGGCAAGTTGCTTGGCGGTTTGGATCCTGTCGATAATAATACCGGCTTGTTTAACAAACAGTTCAATAAATTCCTTATCGGTAATTGCAGCTCCTTTGTTCATCAAGTGTATGGTGGCAAATAGCTTTTCATCTTTGTTAATGCCAATGGTATATATTTGTTTGATGCCCAATATTTTTTCGATGGACTTTGCTGCAGTAACCGGAAATTGCGATCCCGAAAAATCGGCCAGGCCTTTTTTGAATTCACAAAGATTGCCCGTTTTAAATAGCCGCAAATGCTCATTAATAAGGCTGAACTCTATTTTGGTAAAATCGAAACCGGTAAGCTGAATGGCCTTGTTTATCAGGCTACTGTTGACTCCTTTAAAGTTGATGAGTTTGGATTTTTTTGTTTCTTCATCTACTTTTTGAAAAAGAATTACCGCGTTGGGGTATTGGTTGTGCAACGAGTCGCTTATGTAATTGTAAATATCGTTGGTGTTTTCGAGCGCGAGCATTTCGCTTGCAGCCTTGCTTAAAAGTTGAAATTTTTCATTGTTTTTTTGAAGATTGAGCAATGTTTGTTTATGTACGGTAATGTCTTCGGTGATTACTACAAACTGCATGGCTTGCGGCTGGTAAGCGGTAACATTATAATATTTATCGAATTCGCGGGCGTAGCTTTCGAAGCTGATTGGCTGGCCGGTAAGGGCTACCTGACCGTATTTATCGATCCAAATTTTTTCGGTTTTGGGTAATACTTCAAGCACTGTTTTGCCAACAATGTTTTCGCGTATGAGGCCGGTAAGTTTTTCAAAGGCCGGGTTGCAGTCTAAAAAGCGGTAATCGACCGGGGCGCCATTTTTGTCGAGAATAATTTCGTGTACAGCAAGCCCCAATTGCATTTGGTTCACCAGATTGCGAAAACGTTTTTCACTTTCAATTATAAACTCTTTCGATTGAATGCGTTCAGTTATGCGGGCAAGGCGCTCCGAAATGCCATCAATCAACAAGCGTTCTTCTTTTAGGAAAGGCCCTTCGTATTCGTTGGGCGTTTTTGTGGTATAGCCAAGCTCAACGTTTCCCACTTCAACTTCGTTTATCACTATGGGCGATTCAATTTTCCATTTACTGCTTTGGGTAGAATTGTCGGAAGTATATGTCCGTTTGTTTATGGTCAATTTTGAATAAGCCAAATGGTTGTGTTGCAGGCTCTGGGGTAAAATATTGGCAAATTGCGAGTACAGTTCGTCAACCGACAAGTTTTGGTCCTCGGTAAGTTCTGAAAGCTTATAAAAGGCGTTGAGCTCTTTCATGCGTTCGTTGGCTGCATGGGCTGCCATTTTGCGTTCGTTGATGTCCTGATGGGTGCCCAGCATCCAACGCGCTTTGCCATCGGGGGTCCATTCGGCCACTTTCCCCTTATCAAGAATCCAAATCCAATGCCCGGCACGGTGTTTCATTCTGAATTCTGTCTCGTAGTAGGGTGTTAATCCTGCAAAATGCTTTTGCAGGGCATCCTGTGCAGCGGGCAGGTCATCGGGGTGAGTAAGCCGGGTCCAGGTTTCGATGCTCACCGGTTGCAATTCATCGAGCGTATAGCCTACAATGTTGGCCCATTGTTCGTTGAAAATGGTTTCCCCGGTTTGGACATTCCATTCCCAGGTGCCGGTACCGGTTGCTTCAAGGATGAACTGGTAATGTTCATTCAGCTTTTGGAGCTGCTGTTGGGTGTGTAATACACTTTCAAACTCAACCTTGGTATTGGGTTTTGATTTCCGGGTACCACGCTTATGTTGATTTGTATTGTCTTTCATCTTCACAATCTATTTCATCTGCTCAGTGTAAAATAAAATGTACTGCCCTTTCCTTCTTCACTTTCGACCCAGATTTTACCGCCCAGCAGCTCGACGAGTTCTTTTACAATGCTTAAACCCAAACCAGTTCCGCCAATATTGCTCCTGCTTGCGTTGCTGCCCCTGAAGAATCGTTCAAATACCTTTTCTTTTTCTTTTTCAGGAATACCTATGCCGGTGTCCTGCACATAGAAACAAAGCTGCTTGTCTTTTGCTACTGCACCCAGGGTAATACTTCCCTGATCGGTATACTTGTATGAGTTAGCCACCAGGTTGGTGAAGATTTGTCTTAATTTATCATAGTCGGTTTTAATGCTGCCTTCCTTCCCGTTTTCGACATGACCAATCAGCTCTATTCCTTTCATGTTAAACTCAGGCAGGTTAAATGATTGTTTGATATCATTGATCAGGTCGCTGACATTAAATTCGCTTGCAATGTTTTGCAGTAAACGTGTTTGCAGGCGGGAATACAGAACAATGTCGTCGATAATGTGTACCAGTTGTTCGGAGTTACGCACAATGATGTTGGCATATTGGCACATTAGTTCCTTGCTTTCCTCCTCGGGCAACAGGCTGGCAAAGCCCATGATGGAGTTCATGGGTGTTCGGATCTCGTGGCTCATGTTGGCAAGGAACGATGTTTTCAGCCGATCACTTTCTTCTGCTTTTTCTTTGGCTGCAATAAGTTCCAGCGTCATCTTCTTCTGTGCCGTAATATCTTCCCTGATGGCCAGGTAATGGGTGATTTTTCCTTTTCCGTTAAAAACAGGTGAGATGGTAGCCGATTCCCAAAACAGGGTGCCGTTTTTCTTCTTATTCTGGAATTCGCCTTGCCAAACCTTGCCCGAGCTAATGGTTTCCCAAAGCTCTTTGTATTCTTCTTTTGATGTTTTTCCGGAGGAGAAAATTCTTGGATTCTGTCCTAGTAACTCTTCTTTTTTGTATCCCGATAGTTTTTCGATTACCGGGTTTACGTATTCTATGATGCCTTTCTTGTTGGTAATGACGATTGAATTTGGACTTTGATTGATGGCAACCGTGAGTGTTCGAAGTTGTTCTTCGGTTTTGATTCTTTCTGAGATATCGCGAACGAAAGACTGCATTGAACCATCGGGCAATTGCCGTGAATTCATTTCAATTAATAATGAATTTCCATTTTTTTTGTGAATGGTACGCTCGCTGATGACGGTCTCACCCTTTTGAAGCAAATCGAAACGAAGCGGGTTATTGATCAGTTCACTAGGACTAAAGAGTTGCGACATGTTCATGCTTAGTAATTCTTCTTTGCTGTATCCCGTCAGCTCTGAAGCTTTGATGTTTACTTCGATAAAATTGCCGTTAACATCGCCCTGAAAAAAGGCATCGGGTGCAAAGTCAATCAATGTACGGTATTTCTCTTCGCTTTGTTTAATATACGATTCGTAGGCTTTTCGCTCCGAGATATCTAAAAATTCAACAGCGATATTGTTTTTGCCTGTTTGATAAACAGTTACTTCAAAATAACCTTTCGCTTTACTGTCATCGTAAGCTATTTCAAAAGTGTTGGATGGTTCCTCTCCTCGGGCAATTTTAGCATATAAGTCAGGTACAAAGGTCGAGGCCAGGTTGGGAAATGCTTCTTGCAGGGTTTTCCCTATAAAATCTTCGTGCTTCAACCCGATGATTCGGTCGGCAGCCGGATTAGCTCCCTTAAAAATGAGTTGTTTGTATTTGTTAAGCTGGTAGAAGTACATCCCATTGGGACTCGATTGCACGATGTTTTTGAATTTTTCTTCGCTTTCTTTGAGCTTGTCTTTGGCCTGTTTTCGTTCAATGAGGGTACCAATTTGCCTGGCCGAATATTTCAAACGTTTCCTGGCTAATTCTACAACAAACGGAGGCCTGGATTCATAGGTTTTGGAAAGTGCTTTTAGCTCAGTGAAACTGACCTGGTACTTTTCGGCCAACTCTTTTAAAACGTGATCATTTGTTGGTGGGTCACCGTAGCCAAAATTAATCGCGCCCACTACTTTTTCAGCAGCTTTAATTGGTTCAACATACAGGTTTAAGCCGCCGTTGCATTGAATGTCAACGGTTTTGCCTGTTTCGATGGCTTTTTTCGAAGCATCGGTCCAACAGGATTCATGACAAAGCCATTTCCCACTTTTTAGGGCTTTACGGTTGCTTTTGGTGTTACATAGTTTACGGGATGCGCTGTCCATAAAGCGACACCAACCCGACGAGAAAATGCCTAAAGCATAATCGCCGTTCTTTTCATAAATGGCACTTGAAGTTTCAAGCAAACCAAGGTAATCATTAGCAATGTCGTTGAGCTCTTCCTTGTTGATTGAGTTGACAATGAGCCCGTTTGGGTTGTAGGTTGTTAAATCGCCATAGCCAGGTTGAAGCGCTTCTTGGTTGATGTCGCGTGGGTTGGCATTCAGCATCCATTCAATTTGTTTTAAACGATTTTCGGCTTCTTTGAGGGAGGTCACATCGCGGGCAACGCCAAACATGATATTTTCTTCACGATGGGGGTACGAATTCCACGAGAGCCATTTGTAAGCACCGTTCTTGCAGCGATACCTGTTTTCGAAATGATATACTTCCCTGCCATCCACAATGGTCGATTTAATGTTTTCGGTTGCCGTAATATCGTCGGGGTGTAAAAAATCATTCCATGGCTTTGCAAGCATTTCGTCAATACTCCAACCAAGCACTGTTTCCCAGGTTGGGTTCAATACTTTGAAATAACCATCGAAGCCGGCAATGCAAAACAGATCGGTTGAATGCTTAAAAAACTTGTCACTTTCGAGCAATTTTTTCTCAAGCACTTCTCTCTTCTCAATTTCTTCGTAAAGGTTTTGATTAATTTCGATTAGCGACTGGTTCGACTCAATCAACTCCTCGTTGGTGGTGGCCAGTTCTTCGTTGGTTTCGTTAATTTCATCATGACTCCGAATCAGTTCAAGGGTTTGCTGATCGACCAATTGTTGCAAATGGGCTTTTTGATTGTGCAATAATTCATATTGTTCTAAATTTTCGAGGATGATGGCCAAAAGTTGAATGGCATTCTGAAAGTGGGGAAACACTCTTGCATCGTTTTCAAAAGCCTGATCGGTTTCGATAAAACCAAAAGTTTTTTCACGGGTACAAACTCTGAAGGTACCCTGCTGCTGATGATCGGCTTCGAAATGCCATTTTAGCTGATATTTCTGGAAAAGGGCAGAAGCGCCTTCAATGAAGAGCCTGATTACCTGTTTCTTATTTTTTAGCTGTGAAAGATTGGTAATCAACAATAGCAGGTTCGATTCGAGCGTAGGCATACTACATTTTGTTTTTGTTTAAAAATTGAGGCGCATTTTCGGCCAACCATCTATCAGGATGAATGAAATAGGGGTTTTGAGTGATTACACCTCCACTAATGGCATAAGGATGGGTGCGTAATACATTCATGATGGTGGCCCCGTCGAACTTGTTAACATTGTACATGCAGATACTGATCCATGGTTTGCCCTGAATAAAATAGTTGAGACGGGCTTCGTAGGCCATGAGGTGTTCAACACCGGGAATAGCTTCCAAAGCCCAGGCCATTTCGGCGGTAGCCCGTACGTTGCGCTTTCCGTTCTTTTGCGATTCAACAAAAAAAGCATCCAGGGCATCGTCCATGTGCCAGGGATCGAAGGTGCCATCGGGATAATACAGTTCTTTTGCCGGCGTAATGACAAAGTGGTCGGAGTTATGCATTTTGTGTTTGCACCCGGGACAGGTCTCAGCAAAGTCGTGATAAAATGCTTCGATCGTCCGTTCAACAGGACAATAAAATTGCAAATCATCTGCTTTTAAGCCTTCGTTCAAAAAACCGAAAATTATTTCGTCTCGCTCTTTCTCATTTTCGTAAAGTCCACAAATATGAACGCCCCAGTTACAGGTATAGTCGCCAATACCTAAAACCAGTTTTTCCTGTTCTGATGTTTTAATATGCATAATTCCCCCCTTTTTTTGTAAGTTATGACAATTCTTTAGATGGTTGATACTTCAAAATACTTTTCATCTTTTAACTTTTTACTCCATTGGCATCGATTGTCAAAAAGAAGGTACTCCCTTTTCCTTCTTCACTTTCGACCCAAATTTTACCGCCGATTACTTCTACCAATTCTTTCACAATGCTTAAGCCAAGGCCGGTGCCGGGTACTGTTTCTTTGTTGGTATTGCTTCCCCGGAAGAAGCGCTCGAAGACGCTTTCTGTTTCTTCTTTTGGGATACCAATGCCTGTATCTTTTACATAGAAAAGGATGCGTCCATTCTTCTCTTCAGCACCAATTGTTATTTTTCCTTCGAAGGTGTACTTGAAAGCGTTGGCGATCAGGTTGGTGAGTATTTGTTTCAGTTTTTCATAATCGCTGCTTATTATTACAGGACAGTTCAGTTTGTTTTCGGCAATGAGCTGAACTCCCTTATTGTATTCGGGCAGTTTGAATGATTTTTCAAGATCTTTCAGCAAATCACAAATTTTAAACTGACGATTTCTGTTTCCCAGGCTTCTTGACTGAAGTTGGGAGTAAAGTACAATGTCGTCGATGATGTGAACCAGCAGTTCAGAGTTGCTGATAATGATGCCTGCATACTGATCGACGAGTTCTTTTTGTTCTTCGAAGGGTAACAGGCTGGCAAAACCCATGATGGAGTTGAGAGGGGTACGGATTTCGTGGCTCATGTTGGCCAGAAAGGCTGTTTTCAGCCGGTCGCTTTCTTCGGCGCGCTCTTTGGCCGATTTGAGCTCGTGTGTCAACATTTTTTGGCTGGTAATGTCCTTTCGAATCGCAAGATAATGTTTGATTTTGCCGTTTTCATCGACTACCGGGGTGATTGATGTGGCTTCCCAATACAGGTCGCCGTTTTTCTTTTTATTAAGAAATTCGCCTTCCCAAACCTTGCCTGCCGTAATGGTGTTCCAAATGACCTTGTATTCTTCTTTCGTTTTATTGCCCGACTGAAACATGCGGGGGTTTTGACCAATAATTTCTTCCCTGCTGTAGCCTGAAACTATGGTGACAGCGGGATTGCAAAATTCAATAATGCCTTTGGTGTTGGTAATCAGAATGGAGTCGGGGCTTTGTTCAACGGCACGCGAGAGTTTACGGAGCTCATTGTTCATCGTTACACGCTCGTTAATTACTTCGGTATAAATGACAATGCCACCGATTGAACCATCGGCTTCGTACCATGGGCGGCATTCCCAACGGGTATATACCAATGTTCCATCTGCTTTTTCATAAATATCTTCTTCAGCACTGGCAATTTGTCCTTTAAGTGCTTCTTGGTGTACGATGCGCCATTTCTGGGGCAGGTCGGGGAATACTTCGTAATGGTGTTTTCCTATGATGTCTTTTTCCTGCACATTGTATTGCTCCAGGTAACGCTGGCTTACGTAAATGTAATTGAGATTTTTGTCGTGAACGGCAATGGCACTGCGATCGTGTTCAATGATGTATTTCATTAAATCGTGAAAGTGCAGTAGTTTTTTTTCTGCAATTTTTCTTTCGGTAATATCGGTGATGATTCCGTGCCAAAGTATACTGCCATCATCGAGCCTTTGAGGTTTGGCATTGCTTTGACGCCATCGTAAGCCCTGTTGTGGCAGAATAACCCTGAACTCACTATGATAAAGCGAGATATTTTTTGCCGATTCGTTGATTCCATTCACAATATAGTCGTAATCATCGGGATGTATCCTTGTAAAAACAACCGATGCATCTTCCTTCACTTCTTCGGGGGTCACTTCATAAATGTCCCACATGCCAGGACTTGAATAAATAAAGGCAGAACTACCATCGGGATTTAGTTTATACTGATAAACCACACCCGGTACTTGTTCTGCAAGGTTCGTAAGCAGTTCGTGACTCTTTTTTAAAGCTACTTTGGTTTGTTTCCGCAGGTTGATGTCAATGTTCGATCCACGATAGCCCTTTAAACACTTTGCTTCATCGTAAACGGGAAAAGCATTGGTGGCAAACCACATTTCCCGGCCATCTTTTGTTTTGATCAGATTTTCGGAGTTGATGAGGTGCGCTTCCTGACTCAGTAGCTGACTAAATTCTTGCTGTGCTGTTGGGTCTTTCATCTTGGGCAAAAGGTCGAAAAAATGCTTTTGGCCAATTAATTCGCCCGGGGTATACCCTGTGAGCTTTTCACACAAGGGACTTACGTAGGTGAAGACTCCGTTGGTATCGATTTCCCAGGTGATGGTGCTGGTATGTTCAGCCAGCTGGGTGAGGCGCTTTTCACTTTCCTGAATTTCCAGTTCTGCTTTTCTCCTTTCGCTGATGTCTTCAACACTCGACCAGATGAATTTTTCCTTGTTGCGTTCAATGACC
This sequence comes from Roseimarinus sediminis, assembly GCF_050433125.1. Taxonomy (NCBI): domain Bacteria; kingdom Pseudomonadati; phylum Bacteroidota; class Bacteroidia; order Marinilabiliales; family Prolixibacteraceae; genus Roseimarinus; species Roseimarinus sediminis. The sequence continues at coordinate 110,043 of NZ_JBNPXV010000015.1, forward strand.
AGTCCATGTAAACGTACCGGAACCAGGTGGCCTTCGCGGTGGATGTATTCTTTTTCATAGGGGCCGTACTTACCCGTTTCGTGTAGTGATTTGAGTTGTGCCTGTTCCTGTTCAAGGTATTTTTCGGGCGTAAGTTCCCAGTAGGTCAGTTGCTTGCATTCTTCAACACTGCGTCCTATTATTTCGGCAAAAGTGGGATTGATTTCAATGAGCCGGCCATCCATTGCGGTGAGTGCAAGTCCGATGGTTGACTGTTCAAAAAAGTTGCGGTATTTTTCTTCGCTCTCTTTCAGTGAATTGGCGGTATTCACTTGTTCTGTAATTACTTCGGAAAAGAGAATGATGCCGCCGACTTTGTTTTCTGTTTCGTACCAGGGATGGATTTCCCAGCGGACCCAGTCGAGCGAACCATCGGCACGGGGAAAAGGATCTTTTTCATTTTTGAGGATTTCGCCTGCCAGTCCGCGGCGGTGCAAGGCTTTCCATCGTTCGTCAATTTCAGGAAATATTTCGTAATGCGAACGTCCAATGATGTTCTCATTGCTTAATTTATAGTCAGAAATAAATTGCTGGCTGGCTACCAGGTAGCGCATTTTTTGGTCGAACATGGCAATGGCAGCCGGTGTGTGTTCTACGAAAAGCTTCAGAATGTGCTCGTTTCTACGTGATTTTTCTTCGGCATTTACTTTTTCAGTAATATCATACACAATGGTGTGCAGGTACTCTTTTCCTTCAATTTCAATTTTTGAACTGAAAATTTCAACAGGGCTGACTGAGCCATCGGCCTTACAGTGTTTAAATTTGAAATGGTTGCGCTGGTTGTTGCGGGCTTTGTTCATTTCTGTTCTAATCTGCTCAGCATTAAGTGTATTGATTCTGTCGATGGTCATTGTAGTGAGTTGGGCCTTGTTCCATCCATAATAGTTCTCGGCCGCGGGGTTAACATCTACAATTTTTTGTGTTTCGGGATCGATCAGCAGCATAACTGCCAGACTGTTATTAAAAAAATTGCCAAATCCACTTTTGCGTAGTTTGTTCTCTCTCTTCATTTTCCCAATGGTTTATGCATTTATCGATGACTGAGATGTTTCAGTCTCCCCTGTTTTTGTTGAAGCGGATTCAGACTTGCGGACTTATACCCTGTAATAATTCATCCCTCTGTGGTCGGTGCTGCTTCATTAATAACTTCTACAATTTAAGCGAATTTGTTTTAAAGTGCACATTTTTGATAAAATATTCAGAAGATGATTGACAGGACGAATAAGCTAATCTGAATACAGATAGTTCGTAGGTATTTATTGGATCAGCAAAATTTGGCAGAAATCCAACCTTTGCGATAATCGCATGTTAAATAAAAGTACTATCAGCGAATATAGTATCTGGCTAATATGCATTTTATGAATTCTTTCTTTCTTAATCCCAACGACGCGTGTGCATTTTTGATTGTTCGATTCTTGTATCTCGAATCCCGGGAGGCAGGTGAGATTGTTGAAGACCAATTTATTCCTGACGGATACATGGCCTTCGTATTTAACTTCAAAGGAAGGGTGTTGGTAAGCGATCGTTTTGGTACGCATCACACTCCACCATGTTTTATGGTGGTACCACGCATGGAGTCCCTGGTGGTAAAAACGAATCCGCCCATGGATACCATGGTGGTTGTTTGCCGGTCGACGGTACTGACCCGCTTGTTGCAGATCGATTTATCGAAGAGCAGATCGTCGCTTTACATCGACAGTGTAAATTGTTTGCCTAAAAAGTTCATTGCTGAACTGAAACGTGCTCAAAGTCGGGAAAAACGGAAGGAGCTGTTTGAGGCTTTTGTGCTCAGCCGGCTTCAGCAGGATGTATATCAAAGCGATGCAATCGACAATATTTACCAAAAAATCATGGCATCGAAAGGCGAAAATCGTGTGAATGAACTGCTCTGCCTGCTTGATCAGAATCCGCGTTCGTTCCGGCGTCGCTTTATTGCCAGGGCAGGAGTCAGTGCCAAGGCCTTATCGCGCATTGTGCGCATCAACTTTTTGTGGGACTGTTACCTGAAGGGAAACAAAGCCGACTTTTCAAGTATGGTGTATGATGGAAATTACTACGATCAGGCCCATTTGATTCACGATTTCAAAGCAGTTATTGGTCAGGCACCATCCCATTTCTTCAAAAAAGAACAGGATAAGGTTGTTTTTCTTTCGGGTAAAATACTGGAATAATCGTATCGCCTGGTCTCTTTAAGACATCCTGACTGGATGACCGTTTTTTACAATTTTTTCATTTCTCTCCGCCGTAACTTGTTCTGGTAATTCTAAAACTGAACACGATGCGTATTCTCTCTACACTCTTGCTTGTGATGTTGTTGATGACCCTGTCGGCACAGGCACAGTTCGACGTAAAAAACAGGATCAAAAATAAAGTGCACGACCGTATTGATCAAAAGATTGATCAGGGCATCGACAAGGGACTTGATAAAATTGAAGAAGAAGCAATTGAAACGCTTACTGATGAAAAGGAAGAAGGGGATGTCGATGATCAGCAACAGGAAGACGCCGTGGACAAGGAGCAGCCGCTGAATGAAGAAGCGAACGGCAGTAATAAGGACCTGGCTGCGGTAGCGACCGAAAAACAGGAAGAAATATCGCTGCTTAAGAGCTATTCGAAATACGATTTTATTTCGGGCGATAAGGTCATCTTTTACGACGATTTTTCGCAGGATGCAGTAGGTGATTTTCCGGCACTTTGGTCGACCAATGGTTCAGGAGAGGTGATGACAACCAACATCTTCCCCGGGAAGTGGTTCATGATGACCAGCGAAGGTTCATTCATGCTGGAAAAGGGCATCGATCTGCCTGCGAACTGCACCGTCGAGTTTGATCTGATTCCCGTACAGGACGATGCCGGAGCACAAATGGGAACGCTGCAATTAACCGTTTTTGCTCCGGTTGAGGGCAATATTAACGATATGGGTGGCATGCCCGGTGAAGCAGGAATTGAACTCAACATGGGCTCCTATTTTTTCTACCGTGCTTACAGCGAAAACAAGGACATGCAAAACGAGATCTGGGACCAGGCTCTTTTGCCCAATAAAGTTTTTCGCATATCCATCTGGATACAAAACTCGAGGCTCAGGCTTTATGCCCTGGGGAATAAAATCATCGATGTTCCGCAGGCCCTTACCAAAGGTTTCGATTATCGCCAGTTGCGTTTTAACAATGTCGAAGCCGGCGAAACCCGTTTTATGATCAGCGATTTTCGTGTTGCCGAAGCAGGATCAGATCAACGGCACAAATTCATGACCGACGGAAAGCTCATTAGTTACGGAATTCTTTTTGATGTAAATTCCGACCGCATCAAACCCGAATCGTATGGGGCAGTGAAAGAGATGGCTGATATTATGAAGGAGAATCCCGGCGTAAAAGTGAAAGTAGTAGGACATACCGACTCCGATGGGGATGAAAAAGCCAATCTTGATTTATCGAAACGACGGGCTGCATCGGTCAAAAACGAACTGGTGAAGACTTTCGATATTGATGCTTCCCGCCTCGAAACCGATGGCAAGGGTGAAGGAGAACCCATCGAAAGTAACACTACCTCGCTGGGCAAAGCGAAAAATCGCAGGGTGGAATTTCTTAAACAATAGACTGAAAAACAGCTTTCTTCATCACATCCTTAATTAAATCAACCATGAAAAAATACTTCATCCATCTTTTTCTACCGGCTATTCTTATGGCGCTCATTTTCGGATGCAATGAAGATGAAGCCAGGGGCTCCGATGAGACGATTCCCGAAAACCACACCTTTGCTTTTGTGGAAGTGGGCAACAAATGGGAGTACAACTACATTACCGACAATTATACCACCGTTTATTCCTATGAAATTATATCGGAGGCCGGACAGAATTTTTACCACATGAAAATTTGTCTGGGTACTTTTTGCGACTCAGCGCCGCACTGGTATGCCGACGAGCAGCAATTCTCCATTGAACTGGGCACTTTCCCGCCCGATCATTTTTTCCCCCTGTTTAAAACCGGAGCAGCGGTGGGCGATGCCATGGCTACTTTCAATGATTCAGACGAAGGTGAAGTTACCAATATACTCGTTGCAAAAGATGAAACCGTTACGGTGCCTGCCGGATCATTCACCGATTGTTACAAAATTCAGCAGACACTCTCCAGCGACGACAACATCATCACCTATTATTGGCTGAATTTGAAAAGTGGCATCGTACAAATGTATCTGACCGCTTATTCCGACGATGATGGTGAACGGGAATATTTTCCAATCACCCTGGAACTGAAAAGCAAAAACTTTTAAAGCGAAACCGGATGAAATGGCTGGGACAACTCCGTAGCATCAGCTTCACCTATATTGCACTGATGCACTGCATTGCTTTCAATGCTGAGGCTTTGGCGCAGGAAGACACCCTGGCCGAGCCGGTGTTTTTTGCACACTATGCTGCCGACGCAAACAATGCAGTAAGCCGTAGCCTGCAAGGCCAGCAGCACTTTAAGGTGAACGACATCAGCAACGGCACCTGGACCCTCACGGTTCCCGAACAGCCATTTTCCTCCTCTTCGGTAGCCATTAGTGTGGCACCACTGGCTTATGCCGAGGTGGATACCAGCCTGGGGGTGGCCATAGGCGGCTTGCAGTTTGAACCTTCAGGACTGATGCTCACCCGCCCCATTAAAGTGAACATTACTTTCCAGGAAGACTTTGAGCAGCCATTGTTGTTTCTGCTTTTCAACTCAACAGGGGAACTCACCCTTGTACCGGTTCAGCAAGTTAATGGCCGTACTTATTCCATTGAAGTTCCCCATTTTAGCGGACTGGTGGCCATGGAGCCTTCCAATCCTTCAAAGTTGTGTACCCTTGAACGCATTAAGTTGCAGTTGGCCATTCAGGAAGGGGAGCAGCTGCTGAACAAAGAGCTGGGGCTGACTGTGGAACCGGTTTCAGTTGATCCCGTTTGTGATAAGATAGATAGTGCACTGAATGCCCTTATCGATTCCAACGTGGTGGCCATGCTGGAACCGGAGTACTCGGCCATCAATAAAATTATGAATGCTCATGCGATGACAACTCGCTGCCATACCGGTGATTTGACAGAAATTCAAATGCCGGAGATTGTTAAAAAGCTTGTGGTCCGAACAGTAAATAAGAGTTTGATGGCATTAGACCAATATCAGTACGATCCTGAAAGATTCATAGCCTTAGCACGAATGGCACTTGTTTCCGACAGAGGATATGGCCTGATGTACGATACGGGTTTGAGCAAAACCTTGATTGATGCCCTGATTCGCTACCTTAAAAACAACCGTGAATATTATCGGCACAAAATTGCTGCCGAACACCATCTGGAATATCTAAAAGAATTCTACAATACTTACCGAACAGCCGATTTATTTAAAAGCAACGTTGATGATCGCAGTAACTGGAATGAACTGATTGCAGCACTCAAAAAGCTCTATCGCTTTGAGCTGGAGCTGGAGTTGACAATCAATGGTGATGCCGATGACCATACCGATTGGGAGCAAAGTGAACAAACCCATACCACTGGTAAGATGATCCTGGTGATGGATATCGGGAAATACGGTGTTTCCATGGCCTTCCCTTCCGATGGTTACGATATTGCACTCGAAGGCAGCGGAAGATTTGTAACAGATGGCAGTTGTGAACATCATGACCCTGAGGGGGATTCGCAAAGTCAGTTGCAGGAACAGGTATTCCTAAAAAAGTACCGGATAGAATTGAATTTGTGTGAAGGGACTGGAAGGATCAGGGTTGATGCACCAGGCCGCAGCACTGAAAAATGGGCGGGGGATGAACCCCTTACTTCTTCCTTGCACTTGAGGGGGAATGTTACCAACAATACTTTTTACTATCTGGAATTTCAGGGCATCAAAGAATTTATTTTCCCCTTTCACCTTGAAATGGGGCAGCAGGAATTGTTTGAAAGAAGCTATATCGGAAACAAGGTTTTCGAAGAAAACCAGAGCAAATCACACGGCGAATTACGCCTGAAAATGAAACATGTACCACTATAAACCATAAACCAATTAATCTAATCACGATGAAAAAATCAATCATTATTCTGACCATTATCTTTCTGGCCTTCGCCATTGTATCGTGCAAAAGCAAGAAAGAGCAGAACCTGCCCGACGAGGTAGAAAGCTTGCTGGAGGAAATCGAAGACCTTCCGCAAGGAAAAGCCGATCCCAAAAAAGTGTTCAAAATGGAACAGGGCTATGTGAAGTACAAAAACATTGCTGCCGGTCAGGAAATGACCCGCGAGTGGTGGTTCGACGATTATGGAACAAAACAGTTCGAAGAAAACTACCTGATGATCATGGGCCAGAAAGCCGGTGGTTATACTCTGGTACTCGATGGCTTCCGCTATACCTGGGATTACGAAGCGAACCAAGGAGCCAAAATGAAATTCTATGCCGCTGAAGCTACCGATTATGAGCATATATCGGCTAAAGACAAGGAGCGTTACGGACTGGAAACTCATGGCTATGAAGAGGTTTGTGGTAAACGCTGTCTGAAGGTGACCATGGAAAAACCCATGAAAGCCACCGTCTGGATGTGGGAAAGCATTCCGCTCAAGACCGTTTCGTCGTATGGAGGTCAGGATGTGATCATGGAAGCCCTCGAGATTAAAACCAGTACCGAATCGTCGAAATTCGATCTTCCAACGGGTATTAACTTTATTGAATCATAGTGATGCCGGGCAAAATAATAATACTAAATATTCTGCTGTGCCTGATACTTTGTTTTAACGCAAATGCGCAGCAGTTGCTGTTGACCATCCCCGCAGGGGAAGAATTGTTACATGCCGAATCGAACCTGAGTCTGTTCGATCAACAGGGAAAACTGCAGGTTTGTACTGTCGATAAGGATGGTCGGTATTTTATGTATTCGGGTGGAAAAAAACTTGGTCCTTTTCAAACAGCACAACAAGCTGCAAACAGGCTTAGCGGCGATACCGAAAGTTATGATTATGACAATGAAGAAGGTCCAGGCAATGATGCATACGCTGAGGAGTTTGTTCAACTGACGACCGAAGGGCTCTTATTTCTCAAGGTAATGGGCAAACGTTATGGTCCCTTTGAACAAATCAAAGACCTCTATCGTTCGCCCGATGGCAAACGCTTTTTTGCCCTGGTTGGCAGCGATGTGGATGAGAACGATGATGGTCTTACCGACTTTAAAATCATCAGCAACGTGCATTCCGAGGTCTTACTTGAAGGAGAACCTTACGACCTGCGTATTGATCAGCAGGTGACCATGGCTGTTGTGGTGAGCAAATGTGAAATACGCTCCGACGAACAGCAGGAATCCATGACCGAATACAATACCAAAATGGAAAAAATCATGGCCCGTTTGCAGGAAGGTGATGAAATGTCACTGGAACAACTCGCCCAAATGGGTAAGGAGTTGGAAGGATTGGAACAGGAATCGGGCTATGCATCGGTTGAGTTCAAGGTTTACACCGCCGATGGCAAGCATTTTGGCCCCTTTACTTCCGATAACTGGAACATGCAAAATCCCGGTTTTGGATCCAACAGCAAGGGGCGCTGGTACATGCTGGCCGATGGAAAACTCTACATCAATGGCAAAGCAGCCATGAATTTCGACAATGCCGAACTTTCAGGTTTTTGGTGGTCGGGTACAGGGAACAATTATGCCCTGGCCACTTACGATGAACTTGTATTCAGCAATGGTGAGCGCTATCCTTATCCGCTTCAGTTTAAAGTTAAAGAAGAAAACGGTCAAACCGTTTTAAAATGGCTGGTGCTGGAACAGGAACGGAAATTTGTGGTTTACCAGAAAAAGCTTTAGGAGAATGTTTTGTTGTGTTGAATACCAAATGGATTGTCCAAAGCAAATGATATGAGTTCCTCCTTTTACATGAGAATCAAAATCCTGTTGTTCCTCTTTCTTTGGTTGAACATTGGAACAACTATCGCATGGTCACAAGCCAAAACTGAAAAAACAGCTTCGCAAATGCTCGAAGAGCTTCAGCAAATCATTGCCAATACCGATTGGGACAATGAAGCTGCTTCAGACAGGGCTAGCCAGAGAATTGAGGAGCTGACCAAAGCACTTGGAACACCAATGCCCGAAAATAAAGAAGATCCGTCCAAAAGTACCAACACCGATCCAGGCATTGAAGAACCCGGTTTTAGTGGCGACGGTGGGATTGCCCGAAGGAAGGATGAGGTACTTAAAAAGATTTGGGAAATTGGTGCTACTGGTGAGCATTATCCCGATTTTGATCTGGCAAAACCAGTCAGAGATGATATTGTAGATGAATAAGCGGAAGAAAGAAAAAAGTATGCTCATCCGGGATTGTTCAACGAGCTGGGCTTTCTATTGATTGACTTTTCGGAACCAAAAACCCTGGCAGCCATTCTCAAAATGAACACGTATACCGGTGTGAAGACCCTGATTATTACCGGAGGGAAAAACCATGTTGCCCCGGTCAATCTTTCCTCAATTTTAGCAAGCACCAGCTCCATGAAACTTGATCAGTTGTTTATTATTAATTTCAAGAATCACCTCACCGAGTTGCCAGCTTCAATCGCGAACCAGGGGCAACTTGAGTACCTTGGGCTTTTCAATAATCAATTGACTGAGCTCCCCCCGGCTGTGTTTGGATTCAGTTCGTTGAAAACCCTTCACATCGATCTGAATCCAATCAGTGAACTTCCTTCTTTTGTAGCCAATCTGGTGAATCTTCAGGAATTGGGCATTGCAGGAACGCAACTCGATGCTAAGCAGCATGAACGCTTAAAACAATACCTGCCCAATTGTAAAATACTGTCAGAATGAGGATAATTCGATTATTCATAGTGATTTATATGCTTGGTTTGAGCTCGCTAGTCTTTGGATCTCAAACACATTCTTACATTTTTATCAGGTTTCTAAATCCGGATAAGGCATTAAGTTCGGAACAAGAAACCTTGAATGCATTTGTTGAGGATGAACTTACAGGAAAAATTATGAACGAATTTCCCTGTGCGGATGTGTTATCGGTATCTTCATTGAGATATATTATGACCTACACGCGTGAAGCAGCCTTGTTGGGAAATGATGAAATGGGTGAAAAAGGAATGGATGCTCTGCGGCGTGTAATGAATGCCGATTATCTGGTGTACATCGATTTAAATACTATAGGATCGACTTATTACTTAATGCTTCGACTGGAAGAACCACAACGAGCCAGGATGCTGATTAACCAAACAAAATCGGGCAGCAGTCCTGAACAACTTGAACAGCTTATCGACGATTTCGTAAACGAAATGGCTTATTACGAAATTTGTCCTTACCTGGGAAATTTTACCGTAAAGGTGCATTCAACCCTCGAAAAAGAGGATCAAATGTCCTTTGAGGTTTATTGCAATGAAAAAGAACAAACGCAGGTAGTAAGCACGAAAACAATCGCAGAAATCACGACCGACTGGAGCCTGGAAAAGAATGGTTATCGGCAGGGTAAAGGGGAAATGAGCTATACGTCGTTTGAAGAAATTATCACCGTGAATGAGGCTCCCTGCTACCGATGTTCATCGGGGCGAATGGCGGGCAGGACAAGTCATCTAACGAAAACTTCAACTGCCAAAGGGGATAAAGTTTCGACCGAAAGCAGTTTCTCTAACCAACCATTGTATGACGGACAGGAGGAAGTGTTTGATGATGTTCGGGTGAAGATTAAGTTCAACAAAGATGATACTTATCTGATCATGGTCAACGCTTCGTCGGCCAACATTCCCACAACGATAACGGAAGTGGAAGAAATAAGCGGAAGTTGTGATACCGGTGGGAAGAACGAAAGTCATACTAAATTTAAAACCACTTCGGTCGATCATATTTTCGGACCCTTTAAGGGCACTCCTCAGCAAAAGAACCTGAAGGAGTCAGGTGAATTTTCGGAAGATGTAAATGGAACCAAAAAAGAATATCAGTTCAGTTTCAATTTAACCCGTGAATAAATTTGGTGGAGATCATCTGATAATGAAGACGATTGAAAAGCTCGTGTTTCTTTCTTTGCTGTTTTGCATTCAGTGTAAAACAGTTTCAGGCAAATATGCCCTTTTTTTCGGACAAAGTTATGTTGAAGCCATTCAACATTTGGAAAAAGAACAGGGAAAGCTTGAGGCTTATTTCCCGGGAGCTGACGACCGTTTGGCGGCATCGGCCATTGTTTTTCCCGAGCTGATTCGCTACAGTGCCCTGCGTGACAAGGTGGAAACTGCGGCATTGAAAACCCTGTATGTGCAATATGGAAAGCAGTATGCCAACTTTTCCATCGGTTATTTTCAGATGAAACCCTCGTTTGCCGAGGCACTGGAGAAAGCCTGGATGAACCATTTCCCCGAAACATCCATCGTGTTTGATACGCTCCAAACTGCCGAAAATCGGCTAAAAAGGGTGGAGCGACTCTCTAAGCAGCGGGGTCAAAGTCTTTATCTCTTTTGCTTTTATCGATACATGCAAGAACGGCTTAAAAGTATACCAGGTTTGACAAACGAAGACCAAATCAGACTGCTGGCCACCGCTTACAATCGTGGGTTCATGCTGCCCATTGAAGAGCTGGAGAAACACAGTCGCGATTGTATATTTTATACTACTCTCTGGCCTTCTCACGAAACACCCCGATACAATTATGCCAGCATTGCACTGGAATATTACAGCCAACAAAAAGAAACACTTTCAACTAAAGGACCATGACAGCAAAACAAGTTTTAATTCAGCTTCTGACCGTAAGTATCTTGCTTATTAGTTTGCCACGGCACATGTTGGCCCAGAAAACCTGTGAACGGATGGTTGTTTGTAAGGAAATCAGTCTTCCACCCTTCCTGAGCGACAGCCTGTTTAAGCAAGCCAGTACTTGTTATGTTAATTACCTTATTCTGAATTCAGTGGGCAGTAATGAATTTTTTCGTTTACGCATTGTATCGGAGAAGGGTATCCAAGCATCGGAAGCCACTCAGGCCGATTACCTTGTTTCAGGATCGATGAGCTATTTGCGTGGCCGTTATAACATTGAGCTTAAGCTGACAGCAAGCAAGGGGCAGCTGATCGCAAGCGGCCGGTCTTCCTTCACCAAAGCAGAAGAAGTTTGTGAGGCTGCGGGTGCTGCAGCACAAAGCATTGGAAATGGAGAGGCAGGCAACAGCCCGTTGATCAGCGTCATTACTGATTTTGAGAAGCAGGCCCGTGAGCTGGAGTCAGGCCTTGCCCTTTGCCCAAGCATGCGCTTTATCGATAGCGCACCCACCGTTCAGCTGAAACCTTTCGAACGTAAACAACTTAAGATTGAAGTGAGCGATGCCGACGGGGTCAAAATTAAGGGAATGAAAATTCAGGTAAAATGCAGTGAAGGAACCCTGGTTCAGGGAACGGTCATTAGTGACAAAGAGGGGATTGCAACCATTGATTTCTTTGGCCCCATGGAAGAAAAGGAATACCGGCTTGGAGCCGTGGGTGAAGTCACTTACGCCAGCCGTCGCACGGGACAAATCGATCCCGAACCTTTTGATATTCTGGTGAAGGTAAAGGAACCGATAACCCGATTAAAAGCCAGTATTGTGGTAAATGAATTCATCGAAAGTAAAACGGAAGATTCGTTTAGAGAATACCATTCAAAAGGAAGATCGACCTACACAAATGAGCTAACCTTGAATATTGCCCGTGGCCGTATTGAATACCTTCAGAAACCTGAAAATTGGAGCAACATTATGAACACGAAGCTGGAATACGAGATACTGACAGGTCTGACCAGCAAGAATGACAATGGTGAACCCGTTCCGATAAAAGCCACAGGAATTTCTGAAGACAAATCGATTGAAAATGGCAAAACCCGGCTGGAATCCAGGAGTAACCTGCAGGCTGAAACCAATGGTTGGGATATCTACCTGGCCATCCATCCTTATGATCCGATGTCAAACACGGAACATCTTGTTTCACTCAGCCGAAACTACGTGTTAACCCTCGAAGGAGTGGGCAATATCAGAATGCATACTCAACCAGAGAAGTATGGCTCGAAAGGGCGGGTAAGTGGTGTAAGACGTAATAGTGAGGAGGAGCTGGAATCCTTTAATGAAGAAGGCAAAACCGGAGCACCCGGTTTTAATTACCTTAAACGAGAGCAGTTTGATAGCAGGAAAGTTGTACCACTTGAAATTCCCGATCCAGATGGATTGGAAAAGTATTTTTTGAATCCACAGGGTACTTATACGTTAACCCTGCGTGGTTCCTTTTATTCTGAAGATATTGGCTATGATTATTTTACCGAAGAGGTTGAAGTGGTTGTCACCATGAGCCCCGATGATGCTGAATAGTTTTTTGTAATCCTGTCAGAATAGCTGTTCAATGAATTCAGATTTAAGTCAGCATTTCGGCTGTTTTTTCAATGGCTTTCACCACCTGGTCAATTTCTTCTTTGGTATTATAGAATGCCAGCGAAAGCCGCACGGTTCCGGGAATTCCAAAACGATCCATCAGGGGTTGGGCACAATGATGACCGGTGCGCAGGGCAAAGCCCATCTTGTCGAGGAACATGCCCATGTCGTAAGGATGGATATTGCCAACGAGGAAGGAAATAACACTGGCTTTGTTGGCTGCTTCACCAATAATGCGCATGCCTTTTATGCTGCCAAGCTGACTGCTTGCGTATTCCAGTAATTCATGTTCATATTCGGAAATGTTGGTTAAGCCAATTTCCTGTATGTAGTCGATGGCAGCACCCAGCCCGATGACCTCGGTAAAATTGGGAGTTCCTGCTTCGAATTTATAGGGGAGGGCGTTAAAGCTAGTGCCTTCGAAGCTGACTTTTTCAATCATTTCGCCACCACCCAGGAAGGGAGGCATGGCATCGAGCCATTTTCGTTTGCCGTACAAACAACCTACGCCGGTAGGGCCGTATAGTTTGTGGCCCGAGAAAACCATAAAATCACAATCCAAATCCTGAACATCCACACAGCCATGCTGAACGCCTTGTGCCGCATCAACCAACACCGGAATGTTACGGAGGTGTGCCGTTTCGATGATGCTTTTCAGGGGGTTGATGGTTCCCAATACATTCGAAACTAAGGTGAAAGCCATGAGCTTCGTACGATCGGAAATTAATTCATCCAGTTTTTCAAGCATAAGTTCACCGCTGTCGCTTACCGGTAACACTTTGACCACTGCTTTCTTCCTTTGGGCCAACAGTTGCCAGGGTACAATGTTAGCGTGATGTTCCATTTCCGAGATAATGATTTCATCACCTTCCGAAACAAAGGCTTCTCCGAAGGAATAAGCCACCAGGTTGATGCTTTCAGTGCTTCCCTTGGTAAAAATGATTTCTTCGCGCGAGGGGGCATTGATAAAGTGTTGAACCTGATCGCGTACTGCCTCGTAGGCCAGCGTGGTTTGGTTGCTCATGTAATGGGCGCCACGGTGCGGGTTGCCATTAAACTCGTTGTATATTTTAGAAACTGCATTGAGCACCTGCACAGGGCGTAAGGCAGTAGCTGCACTATCGAAATAGCTATAAGGTTTTCCGTAAACCTGCTGTTGAAGAATAGGAAAATCTTTTCGTATGGTTTGAATGTCGAAACTCATGCAGCAAAATTAATGCTTTTATCGGGATAACCCGATGACAGGAAATCAATCTTTAGGATAGCGTATTGCTTGTTGCTTTTGGATCCTGGTTTAATCCAGTTCCGTCAGGAACGTTTTCTTGCTGTAGTGTCGGGTTTGCAGAATCGTTACAGGGTTATCGATATGGGCCGTGCCTACGGCACTTGGCATTTTGGCATCGGATGTTGGGATGGTGCTTATTAGCCTATGGTTGAAACCATAGGTTACAGAATGGGCCATGCCTAGGGCATTGGGGCAATCTGCTTTTTATGTGGATTTGTTTCAGTTCCGTCAGGAACGTTTTCATACTGTAGCGTCGGGTTTTAACCCGATGGGTTGGGAGAGGTGTTTGGGGTTGAGTCCCGTAGGGACGGGTCATGTTTGCAGATGGGCATGTGGGGTTTTCGATATGGGCCGTGCCTACGGCACTTGGCATCGGATGTAGGGTTGGTGCTGATTAGCCTATGGTTGAAACCATAGGTTACAAGATGGGCCATGCCTACGGCA
>NZ_JBNPXV010000016.1:0-39451 GCF_050433125.1 Roseimarinus sediminis
TAATAAATAAGGAATAAAAAATAAGGAATAAAAAATAAGGAATAAAAAATAGAAAAGGGACTTAGCACTCATGAACTTAGGAACTCAGGCACTCAGGAACTCAGGCACTCAGGTACTCATGCACTTATGCACTTCTCAATAAAATATCCGTATGAAGGTGACGAGCAGGATCATGATGAGCAGGAAGGTGGTGAGGGCGGCTTCTTTGTGTTCGCCCAGGCGGAGGTGGGTGATGGGGGCACCGATCATGAGCATTACCAGCAAAAAGGCAGCAACGACCGAAAGGAAGGGCAGGACAGAGAACTGATAGGGAATAAAGAAAAGCAGGGCGCCGATAATTTCGGCCCAGGAAATGAAATTGAGGTAAAGGGTCGATTTTTCAGAGGTCCAGCGCAGATTGCCCCTGAGTGTTTCATGCGATTTGACCAGTTTCATGGTACCAGCCAGCAAAAATACGAGGCTGATCAGTATCGACATAAGCAAGGCAAACAGTTCCATGTGCTGCAGGTTTAAATTCATTACAATATATGAATTTTTTACATAGCATGCCTGTTCCTGTGTTTGTAAATAAAAAACATTGAATGCTTAAAGCCAAAGGCAGCTTCCTGTCGATCAGCCTGCTTTATTTCTTTTTCCTCTTGAAACGGCGCTTTTTATCGCCAAAGTTGTCCTTGCGTGCAGGTTTCGAATTCCATTCGGGTGCCGGTCCCAACTCAGGAGGCAGGGGGAGCTTCATGATTTCTTTTTCGATGAGCTCTTCGATGCGCCTGAACTTGTACATATCGGGTTCGCTGATGAGCGTCAGTGCCACCCCTTCGGATTCGGCACGGGCGGTACGGCCCACACGGTGCACATAGTCTTCGGCATCGCCCGGCACATCGTAGTTGATGATCAACTCAATGTCCTTGATGTCGATGCCGCGGCTGATGACGTCGGTGGCCACCAGTACGCGTGTTTTTTTGGCTTTGAAATCGGACAGCACAGCTTCGCGTTCCTTTTGGGTGAGGTCGGACGAGATGCCGGCAATGGTGTCGTTTTTCATGCGCAGACTGCTCACAATTTTACCCACCTTGGCCTTGGTGGAAGTAAAAATAAGGATGCTTTTGTACTGTTCCTTGCCGGTGATGAGGTGGGTGATGAGCTGGCGTTTCTGGTCTTCGTGGACCAGGTAGGCGGCCTGCAATACCCCTTCGGCGGGTTTCGACAACTCGATGGCAATCTCGACGGGGTTTTTCAGGATGGCACCGGCCAGCTTTTTGATTTTTGGCGGCATGGTGGCACTAAAAAACAGGGTCTGCCTTTCTTTGGGCAAATAGGAAACGATGCGCTGGATGTCGTCGAAGAAACCCATGTCGAGCATGCGGTCGGCCTCGTCGAGGACCAGGTGTTTGAGTGTGTCGAATTGGATGTTGCCCATGCTCAAATGGCTGATCAGCTTGCCGGGGGTGGCCACAATGATGTCGGTTTGTGTTTTGAGCGCCTTGCTTTCACGCGACCAGTCGCTGCCATCGCCACCGCCATAAATGGCAATCGAATTGGTGGGCAGGAAGTAGGAGAAGCCCTGAATCTGCTGATCGATCTGGATGGCCAGTTCCCGGGTGGGGACTATGATGAGGGTGTTAATGCCTCCGCTGTTGTCGTCGCCCAGCTTGTCGAGGATGGGAAGTATAAATGCGGCTGTTTTTCCGGTGCCGGTTTGGGCAAAGGCCAGCAAATCTTTGTTTTCGAGTATAACAGGAATGGCTTTTTCCTGGATGGGTGATGCCTTTTCGAAGCCCATGTAGGAGATGGCTTCCAGAATGTCATCGTGTAAATCAAACGCTTCAAATCTCATTAAAATGCACTATGTTAAATTTCGCGTAAAGGTAGTAAATTAATGCTTGATCAATATCAATGAGCAGGAATGTTATTTTTTATGCTCATGGTGCTGTGCATATTCCGAAGGATTTAAGCCAAATTCGTCGTTAAAGCATTTTCGGAAATACTTCAGGTCGATGAAACCCACATCGTAAGTTACTTCCTTCACGGTGAGGTGGCCGCTTTTAAGCAGTTCGGCGGCCTTGTGCAGCCTGACCTTGCGAATGAAGCTGTTGGCCGAAAGCCCTGTAATGGCCTTGAACTTGCGGTAGAGCTGCATGCGGCTGAGACCGAGATCGCTGCAGAAGTCGTCGATGTTGTAGTCCGAATTGTCGATGTTGCTGAGTACAATGTTGCGGGCCTTTTCGACCAGCGGATGCATTTCTTCTTCGGCTTCAGTGAACTCTTCTTTTTTCAGCTCGACGGTACGAAGGTTGAATTTCTCCTTTAGTTTCAGCTGTTTTTCGATCAGTTTGTTCACCCTGACGATCAGATGGCCGGGGTCGATGGGCTTGGGGATGTAGGAATCGGCTCCCTTGCTGAGCCCTTCGATGCGGTCGGTTTGCGACGAGAGCACCGTGGTGATGACCACCGGAATGTGGTCGGTGCGCTGGTCGCTTTTAAGGTGCTGACACAATTCGAGCCCGTCCATCCCGGGCATCATGATGTCGGAGATGACAATGTCGGGGATGTGTTCGAAGGCCAGGTCGAGTGCCTGTTTCCCGTTGGCCGCCTCGATGACCCTGAAATCTTTTTCGAGCAGGGAACGGATGAATTGTCGGACCTCGAAATTGTCGTCGGCAATGAGGGCAATGAGTTCTTCCTTCTCGTAGAGCGATTTGAGCCCGCTGAATTCTTCGTTGACCTTTTGCCTGAGACTTTGGTCAATTTTGGTCCAGTCGATGACCAGTTCGCGGTTTTCGATGTTGTTTTTTTCTTCGTTCGAATAAACATCGGCTGCCGGCAGTTCGATGGTGAATTCGGAGCCTTCGCCTTCGGTGCTTTCGACCCGGATGTCGCCTTTGTGGAGTTCGATGAGTCGTTTGGAAAAGCTGAGTCCGATGCCTGCACTGTTGCGTTTCGCAGCACCGTAGAAGCGGTCGAAGATTTGCAGGAGTGCATCATTTTTAATGCCTCTTCCGGTGTCGGCCACCGTGATGCTCACCTTTTGCTCGTCGCCTTTTACACTGAGGGTGATGCTGCGGCCATCGGGGGTGTATTTGAAGGCATTCGACAGCAGGTTGAAGGTCACGCTTTCGATGAATTCCTGATCGATGTACACCGATCCCTCGTAGGTGGTTTTGAAGCGGTAGTCGATGTTGCGTTTCTGTGCTTCGTAATTGAAAAAGAGGTAGATGTTGTAAATGAACTCCGAAAGGTTGGTGGGTTCTACCTTGAGTTTGAGCTGGTCCTTTTCATTTTTTCTGAAATCCATGATGCGGTTGGTCAGTTGCAACAAGCGACTGGCATTACGGTAAATCATCAGGTGTTTTTCCTTGTAGGGATCCTTGCTTTCATTTTCGAGTATCCGGGCCAGGGGACCCAGAATGAGGGTGAGCGGCGTCCTGAATTCGTGGGAGATGTTGGTAAAAAAGCGGAGCTTCAGTTCATCGAGTTCCTGTTGTTTCCTGAATTCAACTTCCTTGAGTTGTTGTTTGTGTTTTTCCTGCACCTTCATTACACGGTTGTAAATAATGAAAAAGACCGAGAGCATGAAGAGCACAATGTAGCTGCTGTAGGCCCAGGTGGTGGCCCAAAAGGGTGGTTCGATGATGATGGTGAGTGCCACGGGTTCGTCGCTCCATACGCCGTCGTTGTTGGTACTTTGCAGGTAGAAGGTGTAGGTGCCCGGATCGAGCTTGGTATAATAGGCAAAGCGGTGTTGGGCATCGCGGTAGGTCCAGTCGATGTCGACCCCGTCGAGGAGGTAGGAAAACTGACATTTTTCCTGCACCTGGTATTCGAGGTTCGAAAACTCAAGCGAGAAGGTATTCTGATTGTATTTCAGCCTGATTTCGTCGCTCAGGGTGATGTTCTTTTCCAGGGGCTGATGCTCCTTGTCGGAACCGGGATAAATTTCCTGGTTGAAAAGGCTGAACGAGGTGATTTTGGGCAGGGGTTTGTTGTAGTTGTATTCGATTTTATAGGGGGTGAAATAGTCGATTCCTTTGTAGCCTCCAAAATAGAAGGTATAATCGTTGCCGGCGTAAATGCTGTTGAGGTAGAAGGCGTTGTTTTGCAGTCCGTCGGAACTGTCGAAGAGCTTAAACGGTTCATCGAGGTGGTTCGAGTTGATGCGTATGAGGCCTTTTTGGGTACCAATCCAGAGGAAGCCGATGGGATCTTCAATGATGGACTGGATGTCGAAAATCAGGTCTTTGTTGTACACCGAACGGATGGTGTCGTTTTCAACAACCGACAGGCCGGCTTCGGTGCCCACCCATATTTTGTTGTTCCGGCTCTGGTAGAGGGTGGTCACAAAGTTGCTGGCCAGGCCGTCGTGCAGGGTAAAACGTTCCTGCGAAAGGATGGTATTTCCTTCGATTTTCATTTTAATGAGGCCGCCGCCACTGAGTCCCACCCAGGTAAAGCCGTTTTTGTCTTCGAGCAGGGTATAAATCGAAAGGTCTTTCGAGTAGGGCAGCTGGCCGTTGAGGTCGGTCAGCACCACAAATTCGTCGCGTTGTTCGTGGTAATAGAAGAGCAGGCCTTCCCAGGTACCCAGCAGGAGGGTTTCACCGGCGCTTTGACAGAGGCTGGTTACGGTGTAGTAGTCCATGGTGTTGTTGGGTCCCCTGAATTGCGGGTAGTAGGTGAGGGGGTAGGGGCTGCTGTGAGTGGGAAAGGAGAAGATGCCCAGATGGTTTTTTCCCGAGGTCCACACCTTGTCGTCGATGGTTTTCATGGTAAAGATGAAACGGGGGACTTCGCCTCCGGCAGGTGCTTTAAAGCTAACCGCTTCGAGCTGTTTGTTTTCATCGTTAATCCGGAAGATGCCTTTGCCCCAGCTTCCGGCCAGGAGCCTGGTGCCTGCCATGTCGATGGCACTGATGATGGCGGGGTTGTGTTCGCTCCCGGGGGTGTTGAACTGCCGGAAATGGTGCTTGCGCGGCAACAGTGAATAAAGGCCGTCTTCGCGGGCCAGCAGCAGGGTCTCTTTGTGGGTAAACAAAATTTGGTTAATGTCGGACTGGGAATGGCCTGTGCTCCGGTTGCTCACATATTCGCTGAGTTTTCGATTGTTCAGGTTGAACTCGTACAAACCTCCCTGTGAGCCCAGCAGCAGGGTGTGTTTGTTGTTGAAATCGTTTTTACGGATGATGGATTTGAAACGTTCGTTGAGCAACAGCAGGGGTTCGGCATTGACCTCGTTCATGTTGAGCAGGTAGAGGCCGGTATTGTTTGAAATCAGGTATTCGCCGGGCGCGATGGGTTCTATTTCGGAGAAATGTTGTTCGAACAACGGATGTTTGTATTTGTAGCTCACTTCTTTTTTCAGATCGAGCAACACCAGGGCATTGTTTCCAAGGGCCACGGTTTGTTGGTCGACGGGTGTAATCACCGAAACCTGGTTGCTGTTCAGCAGGTTGGGATGGCTTTCGCGGGTATAGGTTTTGATTACTTCTCCGCTGGCAGCGATTACATTCATGCCGCCGCGTTCGGTACCCACCAGCACGGTGTGGTCGGCCAGCGCTGCCAGAGTAATTACATTGTTATCGCTGATGCGCCGGGTGCTTTCGTTCGAAGTGAGGTAGCTGGTACTGGCATAGGTGCTGAGGTCGATGCGAAAGAGGCCGGTGACAAAGGAACCCACCCACAGTTGATTGTTGTCGATCAGGAGGGTCCCAATTTTTAGGGCATCGAACTGCGGATTGATGCTTGAAAAATTAATGGCCCGATAGCCGTCGTAACGGTAGAGCCCTTTCCAGGTTCCTATCCACAGGTAGCCACTCTGGTCCTGTACGATGCAATTGATGGCACCTTCGGGCAGGTCGGTTCCGGCGGTAAGGTCCTTGATCACCACCGCCTGTTGTGCCTTTGCAGGTAATAATAAGCAGAGCAACAGCAGCGTCGATACCGCAGCTGCATTCCAAAATTTCAACATAATATGAGGCATAATACTAAAATACCCCGCCAAATTAATAAAAATGTGATAGGATCGATAAAAGCGCCTGTTCGTTTTCTTTTGAATTGTGTTTTTATCGGGTGATGTCGATGTGTGCTCTGGTGCTGAACAAAGCCCTTTTAATGGGCATTCCATTTATGTCGTGTAATAAGAGACCAAAGTTTGAAGCGGGCTTTAGCCCAATTATTTATTCACAACACACCATCTCAACAAAGTCTCCCCAGGTGCAGCGCACCGCCAATGTTTATAGCCATTCGCAAACCCAAACACCCCCAGGTGCAGCGCACCGAAACCTTTCTGGCATAAAATGCCTTGAACATCCTCGACGTTTGCCGGCCATACAACAATAACCTTTGTCTTAAGCGCTACCGTGGCCAGATATATTTTTGTACCCTTTTTACCGTTCGCTAAAGCGAAACAGCTTGTCCCGGTGCAACCGGGAGCAATCATAATGCTACCAATGAAGAAGCTATAATAAAAGCCCCAACACCCGCACTGCACTGCCCCATCTCCCCCCTTCAGGGGGGATTAAGGGGGGTATTGGAGGCGAATCCGACCGTCCACCGACGGGCGGTGAGTCCCGGTGCAACCGGGAGGGGTATTCACCAATCTACCACCTACACGCCGGCCGATTAAATCGGCCATACAGCCGTCACCTTTTTTTCAAACCCGCTACCGTGGCCGGGTAAATTTTTTATCATCCCAGCCCCCTACATAAATGTAGGGGCTATTAACTCCATTTCATTACGTTGAACGCTGTTTCATAATGCTACCTATGAATAAATAATTCTATTTTACCACACTTCTAATAAATGTGGAGCAAAAAAACTCACAATCAACCTTGCACCTAACAACTTCAACGCGAACCTTTCCCCCGACTAAGTCGGGCTAAACCTAAAATATTTTGTGTATTTGTTTACCAGCTTCAACCAAAAAATACATTCATCATGGAAACAAATACCAGCACCCCGGCAACTAAAGTACACCATGGCCGTAACATCAAACGCCTGCGTGAAATGTTGGGTGTAAAACAAGAATTCATTGCCAATGAACTGGAAATGACCCAGCAAACCATTTCAAAACTCGAACAAAAGGAAGAAATTGAAGACAAGGTATTGGAGAAGGTGGCAGGTGTTTTAAAAGTACCTGTGGAGGCTCTAAAAAACCTTAATGAAGAAGCAACGTTCAATATTATTGCCAATAGTTATCACGATAATTCATCTGCAGTTAATTACCAATGCCATTTTAATCCAATGGATAAAGTAATTGAATTGTACGAACGTTTACTCGCTGCTGAAAAGGAAAAGGTGGCCTTGTTGGAGAAATTGCAGGGAGAAAAAAAATAAGGAGGTGCTTGCGCCCTTTCAGGGCTTTTAGTTCGAACACCATCACTTTTCGCCGGGCTACGCCCTCCCGGTTTCACCGGGACAAGCACGCTATTGCTTTAAGGCCCTTGGCCTTAGCCTCACATCGAACCTTTCCCTCGACCAAGTCGGGGGTTTTGTAGGGTTAATAAAAGCTCCAACGCTCGCACCACACTGTGCCATCTCCCCCCTTAAGGCGAAGCATAGAGGAGTCCCGGGAACCGGGAGGGGATTAAGGGGGACCTTTAATCCTTGTAGCCAGCAGCTTCAATGGAAACCTTTCCCCCGACTAAGTCGGGGTTTGAAAAACCTGAACCCCGACTCAGTCGGGGTTGAAAAATAAAAACAAAATACCAAACCCGCACCCAGCAACTTCAATGGCAAACCTTTCCCCCGACTCAGTCGGTTTTTTTTACCAGCGGGTGTTAAACAATCAAAAAATAAAAGCACCAAAATTCGCACTTTACTGCCCCAACCATTACAACCTTTACAACCAGCAAGCAAATAATAAAAGCCCCAACACTCGCACTGCACTGCCCCATCTCCCCCTGGAGGCGAATCCGACCGTCCACGGACGGTCAGCGGAGTCCCGGTGTAACATGGAGGGGTCTTACTGTTTTTTTAAGGTTTTCAGGGTGTGAACTGCTGTTTCATAACCGTAGGAAACAAGGTAGATTCCGGGCGGATGACTGTGCATCGAAAGGGAGGTATTGGGTAACAACTCGCTTTGTTTCCGTTCGATGAGGGTTCTTCCGCTACTGTCGCTGATGGTGAGCCACAGGGGTGTTTCGCTGAAGTTAAAATGCAGGGTTTGCTGAAAAGGTACCGGATAAATGCGTGTTGCATGGCCGGTGGCTTTTGAGCTGCTGGTACTGTCGGGCTGGTACCACTTATCGGGCAGCTCATCGAGGGTCATAATGGAATCGTGCTGAAACACTTCTTTCAGGTGTTCGTTGCTGTTTCTTTCTCCGTCGAAAATAAAATCACCGCTCCAGGTGCAGAAATAAAGCCAGGGAGCCTCCTTTGAGTACATTTCGCCGGGATCGGGGATGGTTCCGTTTTCCGACATGGTGAGCATCTTTTTGCCTTCGAAGAGCTGACGCAGACGGTCGAACATGGAGGCGGAGGCGCTGTAATCGCCGTTGTTAAGGTAGACATCAACACCCAGGATGTCGACGTAGTCATCGCCGGGGTACCAGTCGAGGGCATTGGGACTGTCGGTGGTGGTCCACACCCACAGAAGGTTGTTAAGCTGGTGATGCACTGTGAAGCGTTCGTACATGAGTTGCCACAGTTTGACACAGGCTTCGGGTCCTTTGGCTCCCCACCAGAACCAGGCTCCTTCGGCTTCGTGCAGCGGGCGCCACAGTACGGGAATTTTCTTGTCCTGCAGGCGTTTCAGCTGAGCGGCAATCACGTCCATGTCGCGCAGCAGTAGCTGGTAGCGTTCCGATTCAGGATCGTTGATGGCAGCTGCCAGGTCGAAGGTGGTGGCACGGGTGTAGAAGCCACTCCACCAGGGTTGCTCTTCGGTGTTGGGCAGGTCGGTGGGCGCATTCCAGTGCCACGAAAGGGTAACGAGCCCGTGTTGATCGTTATAAAATCGAATTA
This sequence comes from Roseimarinus sediminis, assembly GCF_050433125.1. Taxonomy (NCBI): domain Bacteria; kingdom Pseudomonadati; phylum Bacteroidota; class Bacteroidia; order Marinilabiliales; family Prolixibacteraceae; genus Roseimarinus; species Roseimarinus sediminis. The sequence goes on from NZ_JBNPXV010000016.1 coordinate 8,959, forward strand.
CATCGTCAGTTACGGTCGATTTCGCTCCGAATTCAACCCGCGATGGTGAATAGTCCATGAGGTCGTTGCCATACAAAGCCGGGTATTTGCCGGTCTGGCGGTGCAGGTATTGCCATTCGCTGCTAAAATCGTTGTAGCTCTTGCTTCCTCCGACATACTGGCCTGCGAGACTTTGCTTTCCAAAGTGATCGAGCAGAAAATCGTATAGTTTTCGGGTTTCAGCCGAAGCAGCCTGATTAACGGGATGTTCGCTGATGTTCCAGCTTACGGGAGGCTCCGGGTCGGCCAGGCGGAAGTAGTCGACTTCGAACCAGCCCCAGCTTTTTTCGATGACGATGCTGTTGCTTCCTTTCTTCAGCATGACGGTGCCTGCATCTATTTCGGTAAAGCCGGCCGATGCGGGGAACAGCAGGTCACCAAGGTTTTCGCCATTGAAATACACCCGGTTGTTTTTATCACCATAGGGCCCCGAATAACCAATCATGAGGCGCTGTTTGCCCTCATTTTCACTTTCGAAGCTCAATTCCAGGCGGTCGCCTTCGTTGTCGAAGCCGCTTACATAGCCACTGCCCGAGTAGCCCTTGTGTTTCGTCTCAATGTGCACACCCGTCAACTGGCCGTTTTCGGCTTCCAGCTTCTCAAGCTCAACCTTAGCCTCAAGTTCCAGGCCTGCCAGTAAGCATGACATAAAAATTACAATCAGCAGTACTATCCTTTTTCTCATTTCGTTTTTTTCTTATTGGTACATTTCGGGTAAATCGTCTTCAAACAGGGTGGCCGGGTGCTCATAAAATTTCAAAAAATCGTCGATGGCTGCCTGCCCGTTGGGAAAATCGTTTTCGATGCCCCGGTAAGGATAGTAGAACTGCGATTGGCCTTGTCCGCTCCAGTCGGCGCTGTACCAGCTTTCGACCCATACAATTCCCTTCAACTTTGGATTGGTGACCAGGGGGCGGAGAACATAATTGCTCCAGTAGTCGGGTATTTCTTCAGGATATCTGAAAATGCCGTCCTGCATGCGCAGACCGGTTTCGGTAATGGCCGCCACCTTGTCGTGGCTTTCGGCATAGGCCACCAGCTTTTCGAGTTCGCCTGTCACCAACTCCATGGGTTTGTAATGGATGGCACCCATTTCATAAATATCGAGGCCCAGAATGTCGACGTAGTCATCGCCGGGATAGTATTCCATGGTGAGGCGGGTGTCGGGGCTCCAAACGTAGAGCAGATTGTCGACACCGCTATTGCGGAGGTAGTCGACGGTGAGCCGGTAGAGTTGCACATATTCCTCAGGCGTACAGGTGGCCGAACCCCACCAAAACCAGCCGCCGTTCATTTCGTGCCAGGGGCGGAAGGTGGTGGCAAAGCCCAGTTCTTTAAAAACCGGAATGACCACGCTGTCGAGTTGGGTATAAAACCAGTTGAGTTCAGGATTGTCATCGCGCGTACCTCCTTTGACGATCTTTTTCACCAGCAGTGAGTCGGCGGTGTTGATCCCGTTTCGTTGAGCATAGAAAGAGTTGCTTTCCATGCCCCTGATGTGCCAGCAGTAGCCCGTAACAGCACCTCTTTCGTAGGCCTTTTTCATGGCTTCGAGGTCGGCCGTCCGAAGTTTAGGGTCGTCGCCGTGCCACATGAAATCGCTTTCGTAGTAGGCGGGGTGCTGACCGGTAATTTCTTTGCTGTCGGAATTGTTGAAGCCTTCCCAAATGTGTTTTTCCTTGTACATCAGGGTGGTGGGATTGGCACATCCGAACATGATTTTGCCACTGTCGGCCAGGGCTTTCAGTTTGATGTACAGTGTCTCTGTTTCAGCATTCCGGTAATCGGCGGCTGTTTTGCTTTCCTGCTTTGTTCCGCTGCACGATAACAGCAGCAGCAAGGCGGGGAGGAATAGATAGTTGAGTTGTTTCATTGTATTAAAGTCTTAAGTCAATAGTCATTAAGTCAATAGTCATTAAGGAAAAAAGGAAAAAGGAAATGACCACTGTAGAGACGCGCTATAGCACGTCTTCAATGACCACAATCTGAATTACAGCGCGTCTTCAATGACCACAATCTGAATTCCAGTGCGTCTCCAATGACCACAATACAGATGTATTCCAGCGCGTCTTTACGTTTCCAATGTCCGATGACATTTTCATTTTGTGCAATATTAGTATAAAGGGTGGAGCATGAAGTGGGGTGATTTTAACACATTCAGGGGGAATATGTGATTTGACAGGTATTTGGGCGGGGTGCAATATTTATCCACCCCAAAGCGCGCATCTGTCCCCTGTGTTTTGAGGCGGCTGTTTAAATCCCCCTTAAAAATGAAATTATTGTTGCCTGTCTTTTGAGCTTTCCTGACTAATCTTGTCTTTTTAATCAGAAACGATGAAAACGATCATGATGATACTGCTGCCGCTTGTGCTGCTGAATGCCTGCAATGTGCGAAAGGCAAAGTATGCCGAAAGTGAAGCAGTGAGCTTGTTGCGCAGTGAGCTGGCCCATGCGGCACGTAATGGAATTCTTTTCGGGCACCAGGACGACCTGGCCTATGGTATTGGCTGGAAGGAGGAACCCGGCGAATCGGATGTTAAACGGACGGCCGGTGATTATCCTGCTCTTTTTGGATGGGAAATCGGCCATGTGGGCGACAGTACAAACATCGACGGAGTGCCTTTTGCTTCGATGGTGCACTACATTCAGGAAGTACACCGCATGGGCGGAGTGAACACCATCAGCTGGCATGCCCGTCATCCTGTAAGCGGCAACAGTTCATGGACGCTGAACGACATTGACATAAAGGCGCTGCTGCCCGAAGGGAAAGCGCACGAACAATTCAAAGCCTCGCTCGATAAAGTGGCTGTTTTTATTTCGCAGCTGACCGACGACCGGGGTGAACTGATTCCTGTTATTTTTCGTCCCTGGCACGAAATGTACGGCGGTTGGTTCTGGTGGGGCAGTACCACATGCAGCAACGAGGATTACATTGCACTCTTCCGCTTTACCGTTGACTATCTTCGCAATGAGAAGGGACTGAACAACCTGCTGATGGCCTATTCGCCCGACTCGGGAGCCGATACCCCTGAGAAGTACCTGTCACGTTATCCGGGCGATGATGTGGTGGACCTGCTGGGAATCGACAATTATGGCGATTATCAGATTGAGCGACTCGATCAGGTGGTGCAAAAACTGTCGATGGTGGTTGAACTGGCTGCCGCGAAAAACAAACTGGCTGCCTTTACCGAAACCGGTTGCGACCGCCTGGAAATCGATCAGTGGTATACCAGCAATTTATTGCAGGTGCTCAGGGCCAACGAACACACCCGGTCGCTGGCCTATGTAATGGTTTGGCGCAACCGCGACGAAGATCATTTTTATGTACCCTATCCCGGTCATGCCCAGGCCGAAGACTTTAAAAGCTTTGCCGACGACGGCCTGATCCTGCTGCTTGAGAAATACAGGAAGGCGAAGGAGGAATTATGAATGGTGAATTGTGAATGGTGAATTGTGAATTGTGAATTATGAATGGTGAATTGTGAATGGTGAATGGTGAATGATGAATGGGTTCGCTTATGAACGGAGGTTTTTATGGACCGATGAATAGCCGTTGGCTTTAGCCAACGGACCAGGAAGAACAAAGAAGCCCCCGGCCACAGTAGTGCCTGTTCAAATGAATGGGTGCTGTATGGCCGGAAGATAATGGTGAATGATTAATGGTGAATGGTGAATGAAAAAAATGGTATCAGGTAGTAGGGCACAAGACAAAAAAACAAGAAACAAGAAACAAGAAATAAGAAACAAGAAATAAGAAACAAGAAATAAGAAATAAGAAAGGGACTTAGGAACTCAGGCACTTTTTCTTTGTGGGCTTTGTGCGTACTTGGTGTTCTTTGTGGTAAATAACAAAGTCATTGGTCAATAAGTCATTAGGAAAAGGAAAAAGGAAGATGGAAGATGGAAGATGGAAGATGGAAGATGGAAGATGGAAGATGGAAGCAAGACACTAGACAATAGACTTTTAGACTTAGGCACTAAGGTACTAAGGCACTCAGGTACTCATGAGCTTTTTCTTTGTGTTCTTTGTGCGTACTTGGTGGTCTTTGTGGTAAATAACAAAGTCATTGGTCAATAAGTCATTAGGAAAAGGAAAAAGGAAGATGGAAGAAGGAAGATGGAAGCAAAACACAAGACATTAGACATTAGACTTTTAGACTTAGGCACTTAGGCACTAAGGCACTAAGGCACTAAGGCACTCAGGAACTCAGTCACTCAGGAACTCAGGAACTCAAAATAAAACAGCATGACAGAATTATTTCATCAAAGAAAGGAAAGAATTGAACGGGAGCACGAAGCGCTGTTGAGGCGGAAAAATGAGGCCTTGTTCAGTACCAATGGTATATTTCAGCGTTACAAACATCCGGTGCTTACCCGCGATCATGTGCCGCTGCACTGGCGTTTCGACTACGATGTAGCCCGCAATCCGCGCTTCATGGAACGCATTGGCTTTAATGCTGCTTTTAATGCAGGAGCCATCAAATGGAAGGGAAAGTACCTGCTGATGGTGCGGGTGGAAGGGAACGACCGGAAATCGTTTTTTGCCATCGCTGAAAGTCCTAACGGAGTAGACCAGTTTCGTTTTTGGGACCGCCCGGTCAGCCTGCCACAAACCCATCAATGGGATACCAATGTGTACGATATGCGGCTGACCGTGCATGAAGACGGATGGATTTACGGTGTTTTCTGCTCCGAACGCAAAGATCCCTCGGCACCCGATGGGGATACCTCGAGCGCCGTGGCAGCTGCCGGCATTGTACGCACCAAAGACCTGAAAGTATGGGAGCGCCTGCCCGACCTTATTTCGCATGGCGGTCAGCAACGCAATGTGGTGCTGTTTGAGCAATTCGTCGATGGGAAATATGCCTTCTTTACCCGTCCTCAGGATGGCTTTATCGATACCGGCAAAGGGGGAGGCATCGGCTGGGGCCTGTCGGAAAGCATTGAGCATGCCGAAATACTCCACGAAAGCATCATCGACAGCAAGACCTATCATACCGTGTATGAAGTAAAAAACGGACTGGGACCTCATCCCATCTACACCGACCAGGGCTGGCTGCACCTGGCACACGGGGTTCGCAATACGGCGGCCGGACTGCGTTACGTGCTTTACGTCTTTCTGGCCGATAAAAATGATGTGTCGAAGATCACCCACAAACCGGCCGGACATTTTATCGGCCCGCTTCAGGATGAAAGGGTGGGCGATGTGTCGAATGTGGTCTTTTCGAATGGTTGGATTGCCGACGACGATGGTCGTGTGCTGATCTATTATGCCTCGTCGGATACCCGCATGCATGTGGCCGAAACATCCATTGAACAGCTGCTCGACTATTGTCTGAACACGGCACCCGACCGCCTGCATTCTCATCTTTCGGTCGAAACCATTAACGCATTGATCGACCACAATAAAAAATGCATGTAGCATGGTGAGCAGTAAAAAGGAGTGGATATCAGCGCTCAGTCAGGAGCTGGAACGCATCATGGATTTTTGGTCGGTCGAAATGATTGACAAGGAGAACGGAGGCTTCTATGGAGCCATGGATCATTTTGGAAAGATCAAAGCAGATGCCACGAAGGGAGCAGTGCTGAATGCCCGCATTCTTTGGGCTTTTTCGGCCACCTTCCGTTTTGGAAAAAAGGCGCGCGACCAGGAAATGGCCCGGCGTGCCTGTACTTATTTTATGAAACATTTCAGGGACAGGGAGCATGGTGGTGTTTATTGGGAGCTGGATGCCCGGGGCAGGCCGCTGAATACACGCAAGCAGGCCTATGCCCAGGGCTTTGCGGTTTACGGTCTGGCCGAATACTACCGCGCCCTGGGCGATGAGGAGGCCCTGGAAGCGGCTTTTGCGCTTTTTCACGACATTGAAACGCATTTTTACGACCAGGAACATGGGGGTTATATCGAAGCCCTGGCTGCCGACTGGAGTGCCCTGGACGATATGCGGCTAAGTGCAAAGGATGCCAACGAGCCCAAGTCGATGAATACCCACCTGCACCTGCTCGAACCCTATACCAACCTGTACCGCTGTCGCAAAGATCCGCAGCTGGCTGAAGCCATCAGGCGTTTAATCAGGGTCTTTCTCGATCACATCATCGATGCCAAAACGGCCCACTTTCAGCTTTTCTTCGAAATGGACTGGAAGGTGAAGTCGGACATTGTTTCCTACGGTCACGACATCGAAGGATCGTGGCTGCTGGCCGAAGCTGCCGAAGTACTGGGCGACCAGGCGCTTATCGACGAGGTGAATGCCATGGCCCTGCGCATGTGCGAGGTAACCCTGGCCGAAGGCACCGACAGGAGGGAAGCCGGACAGTTGTCGCTTTTTAACGAACGCGAGGGAGAAGCACTCGACAGCGACAAACACTGGTGGCCCCAGGCCGAAGCCATGGTGGGCTGGGTGAATGCCTGGCAGCTTAGCGGAAAGGAAAGCTATCTTGAAGCAGCACAAGAAGTGTGGACCTTCATTCAAAAAAAACTGATCGATCAGCAGAACGGGGAGTGGTACTGGCGGGTCGATGCAGCAGGTAAGCCCTGCGAAGAGGAAGAAAAAGCCGGCTTCTGGAAATGCCCCTACCACAATAGCAGGGCACTGATTGAGGTGCTGGAAAGGACGGAAGATAATGGTGAATGGTGAATGATGAATGGTGAATGGTGAATGGTGAATGATGAATGGTGAATGGTGAATGGTGAATGATGAATTGTGAATGATGAATTGTGAATGGTGAATGGTGAATGATGAATGGTGAATGGTGAATTGTGAATGGGTTCGCTTATGAACGGAGGTTCTTTTGGAGCTATGAATAGCCGTTGGCTTTAGCCAAAGAACCAGGAAGAACAAAGAAGCCCCCGGCCACAGTAGTGCCTGTTCAAATGAATGGGTGCTGTATGGCCGGAAGATAATGGTGAATGATTAATGGTGAATGGTGAATGAAAAAAATGGTATCAGGTAGCAGGGCACAAGACAAAAAAACAAGAAATAAGAAACAAGAAATAAGAAATAAGAAACAAGAAATAAGAAACAAGAAATAAGAAATAAGAAAGGGACTTAGGAACTCAGGCACTTTTTCTTTGTGGGCTTTGTGCGTACTTGGTGTTCTTTGTTGTAAATATAACAGTCATTAAGTCATAAGTCATTAAGGAAAAGGAAAAAGGAAGATGGAAGATGGAAGCAAGACACTAGACAATAGACTTTTAGACTTAGGCACTAAGGTACTAAGGTACTCAGGTACTCATGAGCTTTTTCTTTGTGGGCTTTGTGCGTACTTGGTGGTCTTTGTGGTAAATAACAAAGTCATTGGTCAATAAGTCATTAGGAAAAGGAAAAAGGAAGATGGAAGAAGGAAGATGGAAGCAAAACACAAGACATTAGACATTAGACTTTTAGACTTAGGCACTCAGGAACTCAGTCACTCAGGAACTAAGGAACTCAAAATAAAACAGCATGACAGAATTATTTCATCAAAGAAAGGAAAGAATTGAACGGGAGCACGAAGCGCTGTTGAGGCGGAAAAATGAGGCCTTGTTCAGTACCAATGGTATATTTCAGCGTTACAAACATCCGGTGCTTACCCGCGATCATGTGCCGCTGCACTGGCGTTTCGACTACGATGTAGCCCGCAATCCGCGCTTCATGGAACGCATTGGCTTTAATGCTGCTTTTAATGCAGGAGCCATCAAATGGCAGGGAAAGTACCTGCTGATGGTGCGGGTGGAAGGGAACGACCGGAAATCGTTTTTTGCCATCGCCGAAAGTCCTAACGGAGTGGACCAGTTTCGTTTTTGGGATCGCCCGGTCAGCCTGCCGCAAACCCATCAATGGGATACCAATGTGTACGATATGCGACTGACCGTGCATGAAGACGGATGGATTTACGGTGTTTTCTGCTCCGAACGCAAAGATCCCTCGGCACCCAATGGGGATACCTCGAGCGCCGTGGCAGCTGCCGGCATTGTCCGCACCAAAGACCTGAAAGTATGGGAGCGCCTGCCCGACCTTATTTCGCATGGCGGTCAGCAACGCAATGTGGTGCTGTTTGAGCAATTCGTCGATGGGAAATATGCCTTCTTTACCCGTCCTCAGGATGGCTTTATCGATACCGGCAAAGGGGGAGGCATCGGCTGGGGCCTGTCGGAAAGCATTGAGCATGCCGAAATACTTCACGAAAGCATCATCGACAGCAAGACCTATCATACCGTGTATGAAGTAAAAAACGGACTGGGACCTCATCCCATCTACACCGACAAGGGCTGGCTGCACCTGGCACACGGGGTTCGCAATACGGCGGCCGGACTGCGTTACGTGCTTTACGTCTTTCTGGCCGATAAAAATGATGTGTCGAAGATCACCCACAAACCGGCCGGGCATTTTATCGGCCCGCTTCAGGATGAAAGGGTGGGCGATGTGTCGAATGTGGTCTTTTCGAATGGTTGGATTGCCGACGACGATGGTCGTGTGCTGATCTATTATGCCTCGTCGGATACCCGCATGCATGTGGCCGAAACATCCATTGAACAGCTGCTCGACTATTGTCTGAACACGGCACCCGACCGCCTGCATTCTCATCTTTCGGTCGAAACCATTAACGCATTGATCGACCACAATAAAAAATGGATGTAGCATGGTGAGCAGTAAAAAGGAGTGGATATCAGCGCTCAGTCAGGAGCTGGAACGCATCATGGATTTTTGGTCGGTCGAAATGATTGACAAGGAGAACGGAGGCTTCTATGGAGCCATGGATCATTTTGGAAAGATCAAAGCCGATGCCACGAAGGGAGCAGTGCTGAATGCCCGCATTCTTTGGGCTTTTTCGGCCACCTTTCGTTTTGGAAAAAAGGCGCGCAACCAGGAAATGGCCCGGCGTGCCTATACTTATTTTATGGAACATTTCAGGGACAGGGAGCATGGAGGTGTTTATTGGGAGCTGGATGCCCGGGGCAGGCCGCTGAATACACGCAAGCAGGCCTATGCCCAGGGCTTTGCGGTTTACGGTCTGGCCGAATACTACCGCGCCCTGGGCGATGAGGAGGCCCTGGAAGCGGCTTTTGCGCTTTTTCACGACATTGAAACGCATTTTTACGACCAGGAACATGGGGGTTATATCGAAGCCCTGGCTGCCGACAGGAGTGCCCTGGACGATATGCGGCTAAGTGCAAAGGATGCCAACGAGCCCAAGTCGATGAATACCCACCTGCACCTGCTCGAACCCTATACCAACCTGTACCGCTGTCGCAAAGATCCGCAGCTGGCTGAAGCCATCAGGCGTTTAATCAGGGTCTTTCTCGATCACATCATCGATGCCAAAACGGCCCACTTTCAGCTTTTCTTCGAAATGGACTGGAAGGTGAAGTCGGACATTGTTTCCTACGGTCACGACATCGAAGGATCGTGGCTGCTGGCCGAAGCTGCCGAAGTATTGGGCGACCGGGCGCTTATCGACGAGGTGAATGCCATGGCCCTGCGCATGTGCGAGGTAACCCTGGCCGAAGGCACCGACAGGAGGGAAGCCGGACAGTTGTCGCTTTTTAACGAACGCGAGGGAGAAGCTCTCGACAGTGACAAACACTGGTGGCCCCAGGCCGAAGCCATGGTGGGCTGGGTGAATGCCTGGCAGCTTAGCGGAAAGGAAAGCTATCTCGAAGCAGCACAAGAAGTGTGGACCTTCATTCAAAAAAAACTGATCGATCAGCAGAACGGGGAGTGGTACTGGCGGGTCGATGCAGCAGGTAAGCCCTGCGAAGAGGAAGAAAAAGCCGGCTTCTGGAAATGCCCCTACCACAATAGCAGGGCACTGATTGAGGTGCTGGAAAGGACGGAAGACAATGGTGAATGGTGAATGATGAATGGTGAATGGTGAATGGTGAATGATGAATGGTGAATGGTGAATGATGAATGGTGAATGATGAATGGTGAATGATGAATTGTGAATGGTGAATTGTGAATGGGTTCGCTTATGAACGGAGGTTTTTATGGACCTATGAATTGCCGTTGGCTTTAGCCAACGGACCAGAAAGAACAAAGAATCGCCCGGCCACAGTAGTGCCGGTTCAATTGAATGGGTGCTGTATGGCCGGAAGATAATGATGAATGGTGAATGATGAATGGTGAATGATGAATGATGAATGGTGAATGATTAATGGTATCCGGTAGCAGGGCACAAGACAAAAAAACAAGAAACAAGAAACAAGAAATAAGAAATAAGAAATAAGAAACAAGAAACAAGAAATAAGAAACAAGAAATAAGAAACAAGAAATAAGAAATAGGAAAGGCACTCAGGCACTTTTTCTTTGTGGGCTTTGTGCGTACTTGGTGTTCTTTGTGGTAAATATAACAGTCATTAAGTCATTAGTCATTAAGGAAAAGGAAAAAGGAAGATGGAAAAAGGAAAAAGGAAGATGGAAGATGGAAGATGGAAGATGGAAGATGGAAGCAATACACTAGACATTAGACAATAGACTTTTAGACTTAGGCACTCAGGCACTCAGGCACTCAGTTACTCAAAAATAAACTCAAAAACACAAATAAGAATTCAATTATGAGTGAAAGCGTTAGTTTACGGGAGAAAGTATCGTATGGTTTTGGCGATGCAGCATCATCAATGTTTTGGAAGATTTTTTCGATCTATCTGGCCATTTTTTATACCGATGTGTTTGGCATTTCGGCGGCGGCAGCCGGAACCATGTTTCTGATTACCCGCATCTGGGATACCGCCAACGATCCCATCATGGGCATCATAGGTGACCGCACCAAAACCCGATGGGGAAAATTCAGGCCTTATCTGCTGTGGGTATCACTGCCCTTTGCCATCATTGGCGTGCTTTTGTTTACAACACCCGACCTGGGGACCACCGGAAAGCTGATCTACGCCTACATCACCTATACGCTGATGATGATGGCCTACACCGCCATCAATGTTCCCTATGCCAGTCTGCTGGGGGTCATGACGGCCAATTCGAACGAGCGGACTTCGCTGGCTTCGTACCGCATGTTGTTTGCCTTTGGCGGCAGCTTGCTGGTTCTGGCCGTTTATCAGCCCATGGCCGATCTGTTTGGCAAAAGTTTCAGTGAAGCGACGGCTTATCAACTTACCATGGTGGTGGTGGGCATTGTTGCCATCGTCTTTTTCCTTTTCACCTTTTTGGGAACCAGGGAGCGCATTACGCCTCCCAAAAGTCAGCAGAACAATTTAAAGGAAGATGTTAAAAACCTCATGTTGAACATACCCTGGTTCATCCTGCTGGGTGCCGGGGTGATGACCCTCATCTTTAATTCGGTACGCGACGGGGTGGCGGTTTACTACTTTAAATATTTCATTAGCGACGATGTGGCCATTTCGCTGGCCGAAGTCACCATCCGCTATGGCACCCTTTACCTGTCGCTGGGTCAGTTGTTTAACATGGCCGGGGTGGTGATGGCCAAGCCGGTATCGGCCCGTTTGGGCAAGCGAAAGACCTTTATGTTTGCCATGCTGGGTGCGGCGGTATTTAGTGTGTTTTTCTTCTATGTCGACCGTGAATCGCTGATGATGGTGTACGTGCTGCAGGCACTGACCAGTTTTTGTGCCGGCATCATCTTTCCGCTACTGTGGTCGATGTACGCCGATACGGCCGATTATTCGGAATGGAAAACCGGACGGCGTGCTACCGGACTGGTATTCTCTGCCTCGAGTATGACCCAAAAGCTGGGCTGGACACTGGGTGGCTCCATCACCATGTGGCTGCTGGCTTATTATGGCTTTGAAGCCAACATTGAACAAACACCGGCCACCATTTCGGGTATCCGCAAAATGATCAGCATTGTGCCGGCTGTTGCGGCCCTGCTCTCGGGCGCCTTTATCTATTTTTACCAACTCGACAAGGAGACCATGGCGAAAATTGAAAGCGAGCTGGCAGTGCGAAGGAAGGATGCCTAAGCTGTCAGTGCCCGGACTGCTTCGGGTTCAATGCGCTTCCACACTTGTGGCAGTAAACCGATTCGGGCAAATGGTCTTCTTCCTTGCAGGCGGGGCAGCTATTTTTTGGCTGATCGGAACTTTTAAAGGTGCGCGACATTTCAACCGACACAATGCCCGTGGGGATGGCAATAATGCTGTAACCCAGTAGCATGATGAAAGAAGAAACAAATTTGCCCAACGCACTTACCGGAACAATATCGCCATAACCAACCGTGGTGAGGGTAATGATGGCCCAGTAAATGCTCACCGGAATGTTTGTGAATCCGTTTTCACCCCCTTCGATGACATACATGATGGTTCCCAGCAGTACCACCATAATTAAAACGAAGAGCATGAAGATGAGTATCTTCAGTGCGCTTTTCCTAAGTGCCAGTACGAGCATGTTGCCAGCACGCAGTACATGGTAAAGCTTTAAAATACGGAATACCCTCAGCAGACGAAAAGCCCTGACAATGATTAAAGCATGGGCGCTGGCCACTCCAAAGGCCAGGTAAGTGGGAAGGATGGCCAGTAAATCGATGATGCCCATGAAACTGAAAACATAACTGCGGACTTTGGGCGAAACATAAATCCGCAGTAAATACTCCACCGTAAAAAGAATCGTAATGATCCATTCGAGCATTAGCAGCCAGTTTCCTATTTGACTTTTGATACGCTCTACACTTTCGAGCATGACCAATACGATGCTCAATACGATCAAAACCAGTAAGACCAGGTCGAAGGTCTTACCACTTCTGGTATCTGATTCAAAAATGATACGGTAGAGTTGCTCTTTGAATTTGCTTCGTTTTGCCATGACTTTACTTTCCATCGTACTATGAATACAAGCCGAAAATTAAGCATTTTAAATGAAACCTAAGTTTTGATCATCCCTGTTTATTGAAATTGGCCTGATTATTGAATTATGATCGATATTTAACTTAAAACCTTATAACATGAAATGGATATTGATTTTAGCAAGCGCTTTGTTTGTGGCATCCTGTACCGGTCCGGCCGGCATGGATGGTATTGATGGCCGCGATGGCCGTGACGGAATTGCCAATGTTGGCGCCGCCATTTACGATGTAGATCCTTCGTCGTGGACGGGAAATATCGACGGCTTTACCTGTGTGCTCGACGTACCCGAAATTAGCCAATACGTTTATGAAAACGGGGCCGTGCTGGTGTATGTACTTCAAAACGAAGGCTACGACGACCAGCATTTCAATCAGCTGCCCTATACCTGGCTCAACAATTCAATGACTGAATACATGGACTTTAATGCCTTTGTTGGTTCAGTGGAGATCACCCTGCGCTGGGTCGATGACGGGATGAATGTGACCGAGGCACCTGTTCAGCCCTATAGCTTTAAGCTTATCATTATTGAGGGCACACCGCTGGCAGTTCTTGAATCGAGGGTTGACATCAGCGATCCCGAAGCGGTACTGAATTATCTGAAATAAGTCTTTTTTGCCATCCATCAAAAACCAGGGCCCTGTGTAAAAAGCAGGGCCCTGGTTTTAATTCTTTTTATTTGAGGCAATTGTTTTTTTTAAAATTTTATTGTAATTTGCTTCTTCGTTCTGGTAAACACAATTGCGATACATTCTGAATACAGTGTTTTAAATGATTTCAGAATGTAGGAATGAAGATAAAAAATAGGCCCCGGATTATTCATTTCTGGAAAAGTAACTACAAAAACTTTTTCAGTGCCTTATTTTTGTTTCCTGTTTTTCTAACTTCCGATTTATTTTTCGAAGAACAACTTCCCGGCTGGTTTTATTATTCCCTGCTTTCTGTCGTTTTGCTGTTGTTTCTGCTTTTTACTTTAGAAAGTACGGAAGACTTAGTGCTTAAATTACCAGATTTTGTTGTACTTAGCTATTTTATTTATATTTTTCTTCATTCGGTATTTTTACCTCGATTTGAAATGATCCCTAAGTTTCAAATCATATTTTTTGTTCTTCCATTTTATTTTCTGGCGCGGGTCTCCTCTTTAAAGGATGTCAATTCATTGAGCAGGATTTTGCTTTTTCTTTGTGTTTTTCAGCTATTGATCGTGTTTGCACAATACGCCGGTTTAGCGGGAAATTCTTCCGATCTTTTTAAGGCAGGTGGTTCATTGGGCCATCCCAATGTGCTGGCAGCTTTTGGGGCACTTGCTTTTCCCTTTTTACTTTATTTGTCATTTACACGAGTTGGGAGCGACCTGCGAATCACGGCACGGGTAGTTGCTGTTCTCCTGGTACTTCTTATGATCATTTTGAAATCGCGCAGTGCGTTGTTGGCACTGGTCAGCGGAGGAATTGTGTTTCATTTTAACGGGAAGGTGAAGTACAAAATGCTGCTTTCGGTGTTTTTATTTTTGTTGGCTGCCGGTCTCGTGCTCTGGGAAGGAGAATCGAGTCTTGGACGCTGCTTAATATGGCGCATTTCATTCCATACTGCTATTGATGAATCGTTTTGGGGAGCAGGTTTCGGTGGTTTTGCTTCAGCTTACTGGCCGGCTCAGGCCGATTTCTTCACGCAAAACCATCATCCACGGCTGGAGTGGGTGAGTGGTCAGCCGCAATGGGCCTACAACGAACTGTTGGAGCACTGGATTGAAGGTGGTATTCCCGCTTTGCTGTTTTATCTGCTGGTTTACCTGGCTCCTTTGTTCTTTTTGCTGTTTCGTCGCAGCGCAAAAACAATTCGTACGGCAGGCGAGCGGGCCGTATTGTATGCGCTTTGGAACTATGTGCTCATATCGTTAACTCATTTTACCGGTACTGTATTTCCACTTGTGCTTTTGTATTTTGTATTTCTTGGACTTGCCTTGCGGGATGCGGCACTGCACTTTCATTTCAGTATAAAATTACCTTTAATGCTGCTGCCACTTAGTTTGTTATTTGCCATCTTCTTTCTTTTTAATACCGGCTCGTATTTAGCTCCATCATTTTTTTTGCGGCAGTATTCACAACAACGTAGCCTAAGCGAAACCGATTATTCAAAATTGAAAACCCTGGCCTGGGGCTATCCTGAATACACCCGCATGCAGGTGCTTCTGGCCCAAAAGACGATGCTGCGCGGCCAGCCCGACAGTGCTTATTTCTTTCTGAACAGAGGCAATCAGCCTGTATACGAGTTAAATGCTCAGTTGCTCAAAATTCAGGCTTTGCTTGAGATGGGGCGTGGTGCCGAAGCAGCAGCTTTATCGTCCCGCTTATGCCGCCAGGCACCTAACCGGATTGTACCACTGTATTACTTTTTCAAAGCTGAAGTACTTCAGGGAAATGCAGACCAAGCCCTGGAACTGGCAAAAGCACTGATCGCTTTTCAACCCAAGGTGGAGAACCAAACAAGTACGAAAATAAAGAGCGAAGCCATGAACTACCTGATAAATCAGGAATATAACAGGAAGCTGCACCGCTGATTTGATGCGCAGGGCGGAAGACTTTCGGTGTCAGATTGATTTTGAAATTAATAGAAAACAACATGAAAAATAAATTATTTTATTGGTGCCTGGGCTTGTTCATCATCGGTGGCAGTTGCTCCCACGATGTCGCTCGTCCTTTTCCCGACGATATTGCGGTGCTGCTTGCAGAGAGTAATAAGCAAAAGGAATTGACCCGGGCGCTGGAATACTTCAGTGATGGTGATTCTCTGAAACGGGAAGCACTCATTTTTCTTCTGCGAAATATGGAGCATCATTATTCAGAGCAACTTGTAGTGGCCGGCGACCAAGAGAAAGCTATTGTGAAATCAGGATTTCGGGATTTCAGATTACAAAAGAAGATTCAGCTTTTTTATGACCTGGATACCATTTCAGCTGCCTTTCTAATCAGCCACATCGAGCATCAGTTTGATGTTTGGGAAAAGCCATGGTCGAAGCATTATTCTTTTGATTTCTTTTGCGAATACATTCTGCCTTACCGGATCAATACCGAAATGCTGGAGCCCTGGCAAGGCACCTATCACGAACTTTTCATGCCGCTGGCCGATTCGCTCAACAGTGATAATCCCCTGCTGCTTGCCGATCATATCAACGAAGAATTAAAACGCTGGTTTGCCAATACCTTTGAGTTTGAAAATGCTTCGGGCCAATCAGTATTACAGGGGCCTTTGTCTCTGCTTAATTCAAAAAGTGGCAGTTGCCCCGACATGGTGAACCTGGCTGCTTATGCCCTGCGAAGTGTGGGTTTGCCGGCAACTGTCGACTTCACACCATATTGGGCTGCATCGGGTGGAGGTCACTTTTGGAACTACACCTTTGATAGTTTGCGCTACGGTTACAGTTTTATGGGAGCTGAAGAAAGCTACCAAAGTCATCTTATCAAAAAGGAGCTGGCCAAAGTATATCGTTTTATGTTTAGCCTGCAACCTTCGTCAATTGCCATGCAGCATCCGCCTGAGGCAATCGAAATCGAAGAATTCCGAAATCCTTATTTGCTCGATGTGACCCCTTATTATGTGAATACTGCTGATGTTTGCATACACCCCCATATTTTGCCGGCAGATCCGATGAAGATCGATGTTGCCTATTTGTGCGTTTTTAATGCTTTGCAGTGGCGCCCCATTGCATGTACCGTGATCAAAAACGACACCTTACTGTTCGAATCGATGGGAACGGGAGTGGCTTATTTGCCTGCGACATTTCACAATGGAATTATGAAACCATTAAGTAATCCGCTTCTGCTTTTACAAAATGGAAACACTGTTGAGCTGATCGCTGATAAACAGCAAAAGCAAAATGTAGTAATTCACAATAAGAAGAATTATTTGCTTATACGTCCCAATAAAGATTACAAGCTTTATTTCTGGGATCGGCGTTGGACTGAAGTGGCAACAGTAAATGCTGGCACTTCCGATTCGCTGGTGTACAATGATGTTCCTGTAAACTGCCTGTTGCTAATGGTCCCTGAATATTCGCAGGGAAAAGAACGAATTTTTAACTGCACTTCCAATGGTGCCGTTCAATACTGGTAAAAAACAAAACTATGGAGTCCTCAAAAACCAATCGACCAACACTTTTTCGTAAATACATTATTTACGAGAAAGATGAAGCCCGTGTAATTGATCAGCGCTCTATACTCAGAGTTGAATCCGACCGGAGTTATTCGCTTGTTCATCTTGAAAATGGCAAAAGCAAAGTAGTTTCACATCCTCTTTGTTTATTGGAGGCTGATTTGAGTACGCATTTATTTTTTCGAATTCACCGATCTCATCTGGTCAATTTGGGAGCGATTCAATCGATTAACAAAAAATGTCGGCGCATTAAATTAATCGATGGTACCGTTCTGCCTGTTGCAGAAGCAAAAATGGAAAGCCTGATTAAGGCCATTAAAGCTTTTGGAGACTAAGTTTTCAAACATAATAATCTACTTTAAATTTGTTTTCACTCCCTTCGGAAAAGAATTTGTCGCCTTCGGAAAACAGAGCCTGTATCTTCCATTTTCCCGCCTTAATTTTAGTCATGAATTAGTCAACGATTCATGGAAATGCTAAAGAATTCAATAACTTAAGTGATACATTCCGATGAAGCAACTTATATTCATACTGTTCATTGCATTAAGTATGCAGTTAACAGCACAACTTACCAGTAAGGAAATTATTTCGCAACTCAATCAGCGAATTACGCTTAGCAACAAGCAGCAAAAGGACATAGAAAAACTGGATATCGCTACCGCTAATTTTTGGGAGATTGAAGCAAAAGTATATCCGCTACTTAGCATTGAGCAACTAATGATCCTGTTGGATGATGAGCTGAACAGGGAAGCCGGAAGGCTTGCTTTGCTGGCTGTTCAGGAAATTGACTTTTGTAAGCCGGCACGTAAAAATCAGTTGGATCAACTTGAAAATCTACTGACACAGCAGTATTTTTTCTCTCTTCTCCTGTCGGGCATGGATGAGCAGTTGTCAGGTAAAAAATCTGCGCTCGGCGATTCAGTGCTTTATTACAGGCAAAGGGTTGACGACTACCTTTTTGTGAACAATTTAACCGATGCCAAGTACAGTCAGATTTTTGCAACAGGTGCCTTGTTGCAATTATCAAATACTCAGAAGGAGCAGATCGTGCAGGCCTATCGGATACGCAATGAACAACTGCGTGAAATCAATAAAGACGGGTTCTTTAACTCGCTCGATTATGCAGCGGCCAATCAACAGTACAGTTCAGCATTGGAGACCATACTTAATGCGCAGCAGTACGATTACTATCTTGAACTGACCAGTCTGCCAAGGGTCAATGAAATGACAAAGTATGCCATGTCGGAACTGGATCAAACCAGCTTGCTCGAAGGGCAGGATCGTAAAAAAGCAGAAAGAGCCATTTACAATTACTATCTGACTGAAGAGAAAGCCAATAAAAGGTATGAGTGGGACTATGATCAGCGGCAACAGGTGAAAGCCCGCTTACGCGAAACCAGGCCCAAAATACTGCGACAGTTACAGGCAGCTAAAAAAATTGAAGCACAGGGAAAACACTACCAGGGGAATTTTCAATGGTAGCAGGTAAATCTCAAAGCAGATGGAAATGTATTCAAAAGTCAAACTACTTGTATTGTTCGTGTTGTGTACAACAGCAGTTCACGGACAACATGGAAACCTAAGCGCTTCCCGGCAAATACAACTCGGGCATCAATACAGAATTGGCGGCTTAAACGCACCCGACTATAATAAAGCGTATGCCAGTTATTCAAAAGCAGCTGATTTGGGTGACCCCGAAGGCCTGAACTGCATGGGAATAATGCACCAGCTTGGGATCGGAATCGAACAGGACTTTGCAGTGGCTTACCAGCTCTTTGAGCAGGCTGCCGCCATGGGCAGCGGGAAGGCACTATTTAACCTGGGGCTCATTCATAAGTTTGGTAAGGGCGATCAGCCAATCGACTACCTGAAAGCATTCGATTTCTTTGTACAAAGTGCTGAAAGCGGTTTTGCAGGAGGAATGTATGGAGCCGGTTATTTTTTGTACAAGGGTCTGGGCGTGCCACAAAACTATGAGCTTGCTGTGGAATGGTTTCGTAAGGGGGCTGTTTTGGGGCGTTCATCCTGCCAATACATGCTGGGACTGGCTTATCGCAATGGTTATGGTGTAGAAAAGAACTTGCAGGAAGCCCGAAAATGTTTTGAAAATGCTGCAATAAATGGTCATGGTATCGCCTTCGATGAATTAATGCTGGAACATGGCGAAGGCGATGAACCCAATCTGTTTAAGTCGGAAGTGATCAATGAAAACAGACTGGAAGCTCCCGCTTCGTATCGTAAAATCAGGAACAACATCGATACAAGTTGTTTGCTGAACGGAAAATGGAAAGGGATTCTGGCAGTGTACGATTACGGCGGGCAAAAGATCGTTGCTGAAAAGCCGGTTGAACTTCATTTTGAACAGGAAGGAATACAATTTACAGGTTCCTGGAATTATGAAGGAGATACAACCTTCCTGTTCAGTGGATTTTTGGCCGATTCATTCCTGTGTTTTACCAGTGGCACCTACATTGATCCCGATCGATATGATGTTCCTGTCGACTGGAGGCTGGAAGCAGGGACTTTGCAGTATTTCAAAAATGATTACGATCAAATATTGAGCGGAAATGTGTTGATGTATTCTCCCTATACCCTGGAACCTTCGCAACCCATGATGTTGTTATTGCAACAGCCACTTAGCTCTGAAAATAAGGTTGATATGGCCAGCGACAGTCTTCTTTCCAGGGACGGTAGTATAGAAACACTCGATAACGAAAATTTAGTAAAGCACACCGACCGACTGCTGAAAAATGCTCAATTGACGAATAGTCTGAAAGTTTATCCCAATCCTGCCGTAGATCTTATTAATGTAAGCGGAGACTTGCCTGATGAGGGAAGCGTATTGGTGGAGATTTATGAACTCAATGGAAAAAAGGTGCAGTCCTTTCATAGTGAATTGTTCTCTTCGGGGCCATTTCACTTACAACTAAATATAGATTTAGTAGCTGGTAATTATCTGGTTCTGGTGCAATTTTCGGATACTTCAAGCGGACGTTTAATTATGATAAAATAGTTTGATGAAAGCGCTCCCAACATATCAAATGCTGATTGTTTTCATCCTGACCGGGATGCTTGCATGCAGTTCCTCAAAGCGGGATCCAAATGCTGATTCAATTGCGGTGGCGCATCGGAACACAGTGGCCTGTAAATCAGAAACTGGGTTAAATACAAGTCAGCGCATCCAAATAATCAGCAACTGGTTAAAGGACGATTACCGAAGCTATTTTATTGACGACACTGCCAGCTGGAGAACTTCGGCTGTTTTATTTGCCGGTGAAATAGGGGCAGTTAAAGAATTAACATCAGCCGACAGCCTTGACTTTATTAATCTGTTTGAGGCTTATCAGTCGGGACGGTATTTTATCAGTCAGATGGAGCTTGCTCCCCGGGAATTCATTCATTATTCGTTGAATAATTACAAAATCTTTCTTTCAAAAATGAAAGAGCTGCTAAGTCGGGAAGAATTATTGCTTTGGTTGAAGCTCAATCGTCAGAATTACAATCATTACGAGGCACATTACCATACTTACACCGATCTGTGTTATGGTGATATGAGTTCGTGGCCCGACAGCACAGCATTGTATACGCCGCTGGCACCCAATCAACTGTTCAATCATCTGCCACCGTTTTGTGAATACGAAATGGCTTATTTGAATTTACCCTGGTACAGCCTGTACCTGATGGCCGATATTCATGATTCAATCAACTGGGAACTGCAAGCCCGTCAACTGATCAAAGAATACCTGATTGCCTGTCCGTGGGATAGCACCAGAGAAACGTCGTTAACTGAACTATTCTGTTCTTTTCAGGCCGAACGTCTTCAAATTGTTTGCTCGGTGGAGGACAAAGAAATCCGAAAAGCGGCACTTAGCAAGGCCATTGGAGAATTCAGGGCAAAAATGTATCTCCTGGTTTCTGCCGAAAATTACAGCTCCTGGGACCAACTGCATCGAAAAAGTTTCAAAGCCAAAAAGAAACAATATAAGCAATGGGAACTTTCAGAAAGATAGTGCTGACTATTGTCCTTGTATTCAGTATCTTTATGCTGAATATCGACGGCCGCTATCTGTTCGGATGGACAGAGGAAGAATGGGATGAATTGGAAGATTGGGCCAATGAAAACGACATTCCCTACAATGAGTACAGCGATGCGGATGATTTTTATGCAGATAACGGTTACGACGACGAAGATGATTATTGGAATAGTCAGGGCTACGATGATGCGGATGATTTTTGGGAAACCAATGATACTGAAGGCGAAGACGATATTGGGGATACCAATACATCGGATCCATTAGATGCTGAAGCAGTTAAGCAAGAGATTTACAGTGATGATGCAACCTGGTACAAGAATGGTGACGGATCCTTCTCTATTGATGTTGATAATGATGGGATGATGGATTACTTAGCATTGGTGGTAGGAAGTTATATTTACGTAAATGATATTAATATCGAAATAGAAGAGATAAGTATTATTTATGAGCCCGACGTAAGTTCTCCGAATATTGATCAGGAGGACAGTGCTGATGAAGATATTGTTAATGATAGTGAAAGCGAAGAAAATGATGACGATGATGAACCCTTGCCTATCATTTGTGCTTGTTGTGGAGAATACGGTCATTCCTATTGTTCAGCCTGTGAGGAAGAAACAGTAGCCTGTAATTGTGAAGTATGTCCCGATTGCGGAGGATGTATCTTAGAATATGGTGAGAGTTTACCTGAAGGATGTGACTTTAAATGCATACATTGTACTAACTCATTTGATTTTAGTTGTATTACGAGAATAAGACCGGTAACTGAAGTAAAGACTTTAGAAACAACATTGTATTCTTTAGCTTATATAGGTTTTAATATAGTACTTAATGTGACAAGTTTGGATTTAATAATAAAATTAGTCAAAGGAATACTTGGCAGTGAATATGTACCAGGTGATGGCATTCTTGTTGAACTGAAATATAAAATTGGTACCTTGCTTGAATGGTCTGGAGACTTACAGTTTATATGTTCAAATCAGATTATTACATCGGTACTAGAAGAGAGTGTAGGAAATGAGTTTACAGCAGCTATTGGCAACATTGGCATGTTGACGTTTTATGAAATTACACTACTTACTGGATATAGAAATAAGATATATGAAAACTATGTTTCAATAAATGAGGAATATATTGATACAAATGAAATAGATAGAGATGGTGCTCCAAAAATCGGTGAAAATGTTTACAAAGAATTTCACTTTGAAATATGAAATAAAACGAGCATTGTGCGACAGCTGTCGGTTCACAATCGCTAATGATAACTTGGTGAAAGTTCTTCCAATAGATAGGGACAAGCAATGAGGGTAAAATATACCATTATGTCAAGCATACAGATTGAATTCACAGATAAACGGCTATTTAAAAGAAATAAACGAATGAAAAACATTTGTTTGTGTTTTGTTATATTGATAACATTTAGCTGTAATGGAGGATTGAATTCTCAGTTTACAGAAATTCAATATGCCACATATGATTCATTAACGCAATTTTCAATTCCTGAATTTATTAGTGAGCGGATCCATAATAACTGGGTTGAGCTTTACCAGGACTATATTATTGAAAATAATCCAGAATTGCTTGATTTAAAGTACGAGGATGTTCGCTATTTGATCATTCCGGCATTAAACATTCCCATTGACAGCTTATCAGCTTATGATGGCAATATTTTTAACTATTTTCGATGTGGTGAATTTTCATTAAATAACGGTGAGATATGGGTTTTCGAAAGAGATACACTCAGGGCGAAGTTTGTTATTAAAATTAGCAGGAAGTACGGAATCAATCAGATCTATAATTCAGATTTTAGTTCAGGTTTAAGTACGACTAATTCTTCTATTTTTGAAAATGTCTCATTTTATTTTCAAGTAATGTTGATTGATGCCACCGAAGGTGTTTTCTTTATTCCCGGTGTTTTTATGAGGAAAGGTAATAGTGATTTTAAGGTGCTGGGACATGGCATGGAGTTGTATTCGTTGAAAGATCACTATAAAATCAGGTGGAAAACGCAAAAAGGATTTGAGCAGTATATTTACAAAATCATTGAAGCCGATTCCATTATACGTTCATCACTTGAAGAATGAGAAAATTTGCTTTTTGCATTGGTCTCTTGTGGTGTTGTAGCTGTTTCTTTTATCAGCTGAAGAAGGGGTGAGCTGGCATTAAGATACAGCGTTTAGACAAATGGAGCCCCTGTAAATCACCACCGTCTATCAGCGCTTAAGAAATATAAAATAAAATTGGTGAACCAATTGAAAAAGTATACCATCATGAACCCATTTGGATGATAAATTAATTGCGATGAAAGATTTACACATATTAATAGTCGTAATTTGCTTATTATCAAACTGCACTATTTCGAACAACGGTGAATCAATTAAAGCGCTATTTAGTGATTATAATTATTTGTCAAATGATTCGATTCCATTCTATGTAAATGAAATTGCATCCTTAGACTGGTATAATTATTATAAGAAATTTATTCACGAAGACAATCCGGAATTTGTGATCAAAAATGCGGATTCAATTCATTATTTCATTGTTCCTTCACTGAATATCCCCATTGAGAATTTATCAGATTTTGAGTCAAATATTCTGAATTATCTCGATAGGGGGAGGTTGTCGGTAAACAATGGTGAATTACTTATTTTTGAAGGAGACACCTTGCTCTTAAAGTTTACTGTTTTGCTTGATGCGAATCAGAAAATTCAAGGAATAACGAAATTGGATTTTAATTCCTATCTGAAACAAATTTCCTATAGTCATTATAAGAATAGAAAATTATGTTTTAAAATAACATTGACCAATGGAACAGGAATTTTTCCACTTCCTACGGGAACATTTGTCAATCAGAATGAGACGATTGCAATGTTAATGGATGGTGATATTGTTTCCATTAGGCAATTGCATAAAGGTATTTTCTCAAATCCAAAGGATTTTGACAGCTACATTGGGAAAATTGTCGATTTAGCAAGGTAAAAATAAAATGATCAACTAATGTATATTGGAAATTCTCTTTTATAGAAACAGAATGAAGATCTTAAACGAGTTGCCAGTCAACTTTTGGATACGTATGAAAGGAACATGAACTTTTATAATCAAAAATTCACAAACAAGGATGATTAAAAAAGTTGATGTGAGAGCGGAGCGATTTCATCCGTTCTCAAATTTTAAAGTAAGTTTTTAGAAACTTGAAAATTGTAAACGAATGAAATATACACGGTTGTGTTTTATTTTATTGGCATATATAAGCTGTAATGGAGGATTGAATTCTCAATTTATAGAAATTCAATATGCCACATATGATTCATTAACGCAATTTTCAATTCCTGAATTTATTAGTGAGCGGATCCATAATAACTGGGTTGAGCTTTACCATGACTATATTATTGAAAATAATCCAGAATTGCTTGATTTAAAGTACGAGGATGTTCGCTTTTTGATCATTCCGGCATTAAACATTCCCATTGACAGCTTATCAGCTTATGATGGCAATATCTTTAACTACTTCCGATATGGTGAATTTTCACTTAATAATGCAGAAATTTGGGTTTTTGAGGAGGATACATTAAGAGCATCCTTCCATCTAATTGTTAGAAATGGTAATGAGCACATCATGATTGGAAGTGCTGATTTTAGTCCCAATCTGAAATATACGCATCTGAGTTTATTGGATGATGTCAATATTTATTTCAAAGTTGTTATTTATTCAGGCAAAAACCATTCAGGTTACTTTTTACCTGGTATTTTTTTTAAACATAAAAATAAGTTCAAAGTTTATGTCCATGGTAAAGCACTTTATTCTTTGGAGGATTTCTATAAAATAAGATGGAATTCACCTAAAGGTTTAGAATACGATATACAGTGGGTACTTGAAGCCGATTCTATTATGAACTCAATGTTGGAATACGGTTAATGAAATATAGCGGCTGCTTGAAGCTGATTCTAATTCAGTATCAAGACATAAGATAAAAGACAAAAGACAAAAGGAAAATGGAAGATTGAAAATTGATATTTATTGATCGGATGATTAAAGTACTTATTCAACAGGGTAAACTTAGGACTTAAGACTTAGGACCTTGGACCTAGGAATTATGCACTCATGAACTTAAACACTCATGCACTCATGCACTTTCTTTGGTAACAAGAATCAAGATGCAAGAAATTCCTGCTTATCTTGATTCTTGCCAGCTGTACTTTATCCTGAAGGCATGCTTCCTTACAGTGTTTCAATCTCGTAACCGGCCTGCTTTACTGCGTCGATCACGACCTGCGTATTGTCGTCGTCGAGTTCGGCAGTAAGAATTTTATCGGGATGCTCGGTATCGACTTTCCAGGTATCGAGACTGTCTACTTCGTTGAGAAAGGGGCTTACTGCTTTGATGCAGTTGCCACAATTGATGTTGGTTTTAAATTTTGCTGTAGTCATAACTGTTTGTATTTAAATGTGTTTCTTTTTACGTAAACGCAGGCTGTTGCTTAGTACCGAAATGGAGCTCATCGACATGGCTGCGCCGGCAATCATCGGATTGAGCAAAAAGCCGAAAGCGGGGTAGAGCGCACCTGCGGCCACCGGAATGGCAATAATGTTGTATATAAAGGCCCAGAACAGATTCTGACGAATGGTGCGCATGGTGGCTTTCGACAGACTGATGGCGCGGACCAGCTGTTGCAGATCGGAGTGCATCAGGGTGAGGTCGGCACTTTCGATGGCAATGTCGGTGCCGCTGCCCATGGCAATGCCCACATCGGCCTGAGCCAAAGCTGCCGAGTCGTTGATCCCGTCTCCGGCCATGGCGACCACGCTTCCCTGTTCCTGCAGGCTTTGCACGTAGCGGGCTTTGTCGGCAGGCAGTACACCGGCCTTAAAATCATCGATGCCAGCCTGGCGGGCAATGGCTTCGGCAGTCTGTTCATTGTCGCCGGTAAGCATCACTATTTTAATGCCCATGGCATGCAGCTTGTCAATGGCCGGACGGGTGCTGCTTTTGATCTGGTCGGCAATGGCAACAATGGCTTTTAATTCTTCACCTTCGCTGAAATAAATCACGGTCTGTGCTTCGTCGCGCAGCTTTTCATCCTCATATTTCAACTTTCCCTGAATACCAATGCCATTTTCTTCCATGAGTCGTTCATTCCCCGCACGATAACTTATGCCATCGATGCTGATTTCGGCACCCATGCCGGTATGACTGTTGAATTGCCCGCCCCTGACACTTTGCGTGTTCTGTTCTTTAAGGTGCTGCACAAGTGCATCGGCAATGGGGTGTTCCGACTGACTTTCGAGTGCAAGCAGTATGGGCGCCAGATGAGCGGCTTCTTCCCTGTTGTTCCAGATCAAAGCGCTCACCCTGGGGTGCCCTTCGGTAATGGTTCCTGTTTTATCGAGCACCAGCGTGTCGACCTTGTGGGCGGTTTCGAGTGCCTGTGCATCCTTGATGAGGATGCCGAGACCGGCGCCTTTTCCAATGCCCACCATAATGGCTGTTGGGGTGGCGAGTCCAAGTGCACACGGACAGGCAATAATGAGCACCGTAATGAGCGAAAGCAATGCCATGGTAAACTGTGGCTCGGGACCCCAGAAATACCAGATGGCAAAGGTAATAAGCGAAATAAGCAGTACAATGGGGACGAAGATGCCGGCCACTTTGTCGGCCAGTTTTTGGATTTTTGGCTTGCTGGCCTGGGCCTGTTGTACCATTTGGATGATCTGCGCCAACAGGGTTTGATCGCCCACCTTGGTGGCCAGTATGCGCAGCGATCCTTTCTGGTTAATGGTTCCGGCAAAAACTTCGTCGCCTTTGCTTTTTGAAACCGGGATCGCTTCGCCCGAAATCATGCTTTCGTCGATGAACGATTCACCGCGTTTCACTTTTCCGTCAACGGGCACCTTGTCGCCGGGTTTCAGTACAATCAGGTCGCCTTTGATGAGTTCGCTGTAGCCAATCACTTCTTCCTGTCCGTTGCGGATGACCGTCACCTGTTTGGGGCGCAGTCCCATCAGCTGTTTAATGGCCGATGAAGTTTTGCTTTTGGCGCGTTCTTCGAGGAAACGTCCTAACAGTATCAGGGTGATGATGATGACGGCCGACTCGAAGTATACATGGGCGTGCAGGCCCAGGCTTTCGATCAGCTGAGGATACACGGTATTGAAGGTGCTGTAAACAAAGGCAATTCCTGTACTGAGTGCCACCAGGGTATCCATATTGGCGCTGCGGTGCCGGAGCTTTTTCCAGGCAATGATGAAAAATTCGGCTCCACTCCAGAACATCACCGGAAAGGAGAGGGCCAGCATGATCCAGTTTTCGTAGGGCACACGGCCCATCATGAACATGGAAATAATGAAGACCGGGGTGGAAAGCGCTGCTGCAAATAGGAGCTTACGACGCAGCTTTATGAGCCTTTTTTCTTCGATGAGCTCGAAAGCCTGTTCACGCCCGTCCTTATCGCCGGCCAGAATCTGATAGCCTATTTCAGCTGCTTTTTGTTGCAGTTTTTCTATGGAGATTTGTTCAGGGTCAAAATCGATGGCCACCGATTGGTTGGGGTAATTGACCAACACCTGCCTGACCCCACCCAGCGGTTTCAGGTAGCTTTCGAGGCTGATAGCACAGGCTGCGCAGGTCATGCCGGCTACCTTGTAGCTTTCTTTTTTTCCCTTTGTTGTTTGTACGTTTTGCATATTACCAATTTTATACTGCAAATATCGCACAGGCAGCCGGCATGGGCCTTATACAATTCGGGATGCTTTTTACAAAATTTGGGAAAGAAGGATGTAGAGCTGAACAGAACGGCGTGTACAACAGGCTGCTAAAACTTAAAACTGCATGGTACTAGTGCTTTTTTTTAAACACAAAGGTCACAAAGGACAACACAAGGGACTTTAGATGAGCAATCTGCACCTTTGGATGAGCATGGTTTTCATTTGGGTGAATAAAAGTATTTTTTTGAAGGTCATCGAATGAGTGCAAAACCTTTATCAAAAGCAGCATAATCAGTATCAAAATCAGCAACAGCACCATCAAAATCGTTTTAAGTCTTAGCAAAAAAGTATCGGGCTTCATCCAGAAAGATTTTAACAACAGAGAAGCATTGGGGATTGAAAAAAACGATTGAAGGGGTTGATTGGAAAAGATTGATCCCTTTTTTCAATCTTCACTCAAACTAAAAAAAGCAGGATGTGCTGTTAAATGAAAAATTGCGATACGAGTCACCTAAGTACACCAACGCTGACAGACCGCTTGATGGCGGTGCTGTCAGGTTTGAGAACGTGATATGTTAATCCTTTGAATGAAGCGGCAACCCGACAGCGTCCGAAGGTCCTGTCGGCGTTGAAAAGAGAACGAAGGGATTGATCAAGAGTAGATTGATCCCTTTTTTCAATCTTCATTCCATTTGAAAAAAAGCAGGATATGCTGTCAAATGAAAAACTGGAACACGAGCATTATAAGTGCAGCAACGGACAGACCGCCGCCTGGCGGTGCTGTCAGGTTTTAGGGGGTGAAATGCTAAACCTTTGAATGAAGCAACAACCCGACAGCGTCCGAAGGTCCTGTCGGCGTTGAAAAGTGATGGAAGAATACTAATGCAAGTGATCGTAATGAAAGAAATGTCACCCACACCGGGTGGCATTTTTTTGAAGGAAGATCAGGCTCCCGCTATAGATGGCTGTATTATCGGCTGATCGCTCTATTTTATTTCTTCGTTTATTCCATCTTTTCACTAATTACATTATTGGGTGCATGTTCATTGAAATCAGGATTAAATTCTTTAGGCAAGTTACTTCGCATTCCTTTTCTCAGGAAGAGGTAGGCGATGGGGCCAATGATAGGCAAAAAGATGACAATCATCAGCCATACAAGGTTGAATGACAGATATTTTAACCTTGCATCCATGATGTCGTAAATTGCAATAAGCAAAAGGATAATTGCAATTACAACAAGTGATACGTGAATAGTTTGTTCCATTTTTTATTTTTTTAGGTGTAGTGTCATGTCTTATCGCGAATAATTCGTCGGGCGTTTTGTGTTCTGAAGGCAAAACTGTCTGGCGAGATATGGTGTTTTAACGAAGCGCTGAACTATGATGCACAAAGCAAAGTGCTGCATCCTATTTGTTTTGTTAAACAGTATGTGGTCAGCGACTTATGCAGGTACAAGTTAATAAATAGACCTATTTAAAACACTCGTTTACGGCAAATATTATTCGTTTTGATGAAAAATAATGATGGTTTATCGGGCTGAATCAGCTATTCACTGGTGGGGCAGACCCATGCAGACAGTATTATTTAATTTCTTTTTCAAGAAGAAAAATTTTTGCAGCGACCGATTACGACCGATTACGACCGATTACGACCAATTAAGTTTGGAGCTAAAGAGAATTCTTTTGTCTTTACTGGATAATGAAAAAATATCCCGAAAAGAGGCAATGGAACTATTGGACTTTGGAGAAACTAAAACCAAAGAAATATTCAATGAAATGCTTGATAAAAAACTGATTGAACGACAGGGACAAGGGCGAAGCACCTGCTATACCATTGCTAAAAAGCCAGAGAAATAAACAGCGTTAGCTCTTGCTTTTATCCTGAAATATTTATTTCAGTTGGCTTCTGGCTCAAGATGAATACTTTTCCTTAACTGTTTCAATTAATGCATTTCAGCTTATTTCAGCCGAAAACAAAGCATTATATTTCAATGTACCGACAAACAGGGCATTGATAACTATCTTCAGCAAAGAGCAAAGGCAAAATTCAAAACGATAGCAAAAGAAAAAGAACGATAAGTGTAAAGAGCTTCAAGACAGTGTAATACGAGCCAATTCGGGAGTTAGTTGGAAGTTCTAAATAGAACTCCCGAATTTGCACCTTTTGTATTTCATCGCAGCAACAAGCCAGACGCTCATGGAAAACAAAAAGAGGCTTTCTAAATAGTTATCAAACACAATCTTTTTTCTTTGTGCTGCTTTGTGTGTACTTTGTTTTTCTTTGTGGTTCAATCATCTATTATTTAGGTCACCACAAAGTACCCAAAGGTTATCACAAAGTCTCACGAAGGCCTTTTATACACCCTCCTGGTTTTGCGGAGGCGGGATTGATCAGCATCGATCCCATTTTTTCTCCTTATGGGAAGTGGATCAAAACCAAAGCTAACCTTCGGTTTGGTTTTTTTTGCTTCCCCTTCGCTTAGCAACGAGTTGCACGCTCCGTGAAAACAAAAAAGCCCCGCAACAAGTTGCAAGGCTTTGGTTTTGCGGAGAGAGAGGGATTGATTAGCATCGATCCCATTATTCTCCTTATGGGAAGTGGATCAAAACCAAAGCCAACCTTCGGTTTTGGTCTTTTTTGTTTCCCCTTGCTTAGCAACGAGTTGCACGCTCCGTGAAAACAAAAAAGCCCCGCAACAAGTTGCAAGGCTTTGGTTTTGCGGAGAGAGAGGGATTGATTAGCATCGATCCCATTATTCTCCTTATGGGAAGTGGATCA